>DASPUC010000004.1 GCA_035623075.1 Nitrospiraceae bacterium
CACTCCGCCACACAGCCGCAAGCCGGCGGGTGATGGCCGGCGTCGATCTCGTGACTGTGAAGGAGATCATGGGTCACCGGGACATTGAGACCACGCTTCGGTATGCCCACCTCGCTCCGAACCACCTCAAGGACGGGGTGAACCGAGGGAGTTTGTTCGGAAGTGAGAACAAAACCACATCTGGAACCTTAACCAAAACCTTAACCAAGCAGGAAGGTCTAGTGGAGGAAAATGTGCAAGCTGTTGATTTAGTGGTGCGCCCGACAGGACTTGAACCTGTAACCCCCAGATCCGTAGTCTGGTGCTCTATCCATTGAGCTACGGGCGCCTACTGAAAAAGTGCTGATGTATGAGTGCTGGGTGCTGAGTGAAGTAAACGACAGGCAGCTTTGAGACGAGGCCCAACAGTCACCTTGATCTCAGAACTCAGCACCCAGGACTCAGCACTGGTTGTGACGAGAGCAGGCAGCGGTTATACAGGGCGTGGACGGGCTTGGTCAAGAGAGAGCCCAGTGGAGGGATGGTCGAAAAGGATATAAGAATTTTCAGAAGGGCTCGTCTTGAGTAGGATGGACGGAGGTCAAGCTCTGTCAAGGGAGGCAACCATGTCGATGCAATCCTTGCAAGTGGTCCAGAAGGACAACGAGGTCCGTGAGCATTCGACTACATGGTCGCCGCGGACGATACTGTTGGTGCAGTGGGTGGTGGGAACAATCCTCGTCTTCGTGCTGGGAACATGGCTGGTCTGGTTATCCGTCTATCTCCAACGCTATGTTGCAGAGGAGGACATTCGTGCGGCATGTAAGCGTGTGATGCCGGAGTCGGCTGATCGGTGTTTTGACACGGTCATTATTCAGCGCGGTGGGGCGAGGAGATGAGCGGCCTGCGGAAGTTCGTCGGTCCGGGGCGATCGCTGCTTTGTGCCGTCGGTTTGGCGACGGTTCTCGGACCTGGCCTTTGCCAAGGTGCAGACTCGGGCGACCGTCCCAGTATTCAGTATCGAATCGGGGCGGCGGGATGGTTCACGGAGGGGACGACTAAGTGGGCCTTTAATAGTTCGCAGGCACCGTTCAGCAATCCGACCTCACAGCTGACGTACAAGGATGTAGGAACCAATATTATCGATTTTACGGGTCAGGCAAGATTTCCGAATCGGGTTTTCGTTAGGGTCAATGGGGGTTATGGCGGCATCGGAGGCGGCCGCCTTACCGACAATGATTATCTTGCCGCAGATGGTGGGCAACCTTCCTCAAGCACA
Source organism: Nitrospiraceae bacterium (assembly GCA_035623075.1). Lineage (NCBI taxonomy): Bacteria > Pseudomonadati > Nitrospirota > Nitrospiria > Nitrospirales > Nitrospiraceae > Nitrospiraceae bacterium. The sequence continues at coordinate 1,259 of DASPUC010000004.1, forward strand.
CACAGCAATATCTCGGGAGACAGTGTGTGGTATGTCAACAGCGATCTCGGATTCACCTTGGCGTACTTCCCCGGTCGCCGAGGCACGTTCGATGTTTTCATCGGATATCAATATCGGCGGGAAAAGCATGAGGCGAACGGCCTGACGCAAGTCGTCTGCACGCAAGCAGGCCAGGGCGTAGTCTGTAACCCAGGTTCACCGTCGAATTATGGAACCACTGTGATCACAAACACGCAGACATGGAATTCACTCAGACTTGGCGCGCAGAGCGAATTTCGGATCACACGGCGATTCAGTATCGACGGGCAGGCAGTGTTCATTCCCTATGCCTCATTGAACAACAAAGATATCCATCACTTGAGATCCGATCTCGCCCAGGACCCCAGCATTGAAATGACCGGGTCCGGTGTCGGGACGAATCTGGAAGGTTCGGCGAGATTTATGGTGACCAAGGGTTTGTCCGCTCACGTGGGATACCGCTACTGGTGGACGCAAGTGACGAACGGGAATGTTACATTTTTTAACGCGGATGGGACGTCAAGTTCTATTAATGGGGGCCTGACCAAGTTCCAGAATACTCGCCAGGGAATCTTTTTCGGCCTGGATTACACCTTCTAACAGGATCCTGAAAAAGCCCGCCAGCTGCGTTCTCGCATCGCTCAGAGGCTCCACGTACGGCAAGGAGTACGCCTCGCCTCATCGCTCGCTGTGGCCTTGCTGGTCGGTCTTTTTGAACATCCTGCAGGCCTGATAATGCAGTTCGCCCCATCGTTTCAAATCAGCGGGAGCGGCCTGGCAAGGTATCGTCTTCGTACTGGGCGAAGAGTCGTTTGGCTTCCGGATGCAGGTTGTTCGGATGACCGTGAGGGATGCCGACCGTGCGGAACAGCGGTGTCAGCTTGCCGTTCGGATGGAGATAGCCTGCGCGCAGGGGCACGGTCCGTTTACTGTGTCGCACGAGATGACAAGGTTGTAGCCGGATCGAAGTCAGCCATTCCGCAAGGTCGTGCGGGTTCCCAATCGAGGCGGACAACAGCAGGAGTTTGGCCTGGGCGGGGCAGAAAATGATGGTCTCTTCCCAGACCACGCCGCGTTCCGGGTCTGCCAGGTATTGTGATTCATCCATGATCACCAGCCCTAATGTGTCCAATCGCACGTCGATTTCTCCGCCTGCGGCATCATAGAGCAGATTCCTCAATATTTCTGTCGTCATGATCAGGAGCGGGGCTTGTCCGTTGTCGCGCCGATCGCCGGTCAAGATGCCGACCTGGTCCTGACCGAAGATGCGGGAGAATTCCGTAAATTTCGTATTCGACAAGGCTTTGAGCGGTGACGTGTAGATGACAGTCCGATTCTCGGCCATCGCCCGGCGGGCCGCTTCCACAGCCACATAAGTTTTTCCGCTTCCAGTCGGGACGCTGACGATCACATCGCCTTCCATGAGTTTGATCAGAGCCTCGTCCTGCCACGCATCCGGAATGAACGGGTGCGGCGGCGGGACTCCGATTCCCTCCAGCCAGGTGGCGAGCGAGACAGCCGGTTCATGCGATTCAGGTTCGCTCGGTTTTTGTGTCGGACGACGGTGCGAATGGTGGAGAGAGGAAGACTGTCGAGTTGGAGCGGATTGCATCGGCGTGTCGGAACGAGCCTGTCGTTCGCCGACGAGGGCGAGGACATCGGATTCGAATCCGGCGCGATTCTCAGCAGAATGACGAAGCAGGAGCTCAATCAAGCGCCGCTTACCGGCCCGGAAATGCCTGTGTATCCGGCCCCGAGCGAGGCGATGCAAGAGGGCCACAGGTTGCTGGGCGAGCAGTTTCTCGAGTTCGTCGCTGGTCATGTCTTAGCCTTCAGCAGTCGGCATTCAGCCGTCAGCTGAGAGCTGATCGCTAGGTGCTTGTTCATGGCAATTCCTCCAAAACGCCGCGCCGTAGCACTGCAATCGCCCGAGAAGCCGTGTCAGCGAGCGCAGGATGTGTGGCTTTGAGCGTATGGAGTTGCGAGAGAAATTCCAATGTGCGCGCGAGTAGGCGATAGATGTCCCCTTCCGCCATCGTCGTGCTCTTGCAGAGGCCAATCCACGTCAGTGTCGGATCTCCAATCCACCGTTCCGTGATGGCTGCGATGTCGGCGCGTAGGAGCGGCGGGTCTTCGTGCGGGGCCAGGGACTCGGCCAGCTTGCGGACTTGACCAAGAAGTGAAGCCAACCCGCTGCTGATACGGGGAAAGGCACCGGGCCGATCGTCATCGTGCGCGATGCTGGACATGATACCGGCGAGGATGGCCGGATCGGCGCCGGTGAAAGCCTCAGCACGGATCAACTCGGTAATGAGCAGCGAGTGATCGATACGGATGAGACGGGCCCATTCACCTACATCGGTTAAATGAGCGGTCACCGTCAGGTAACCAAACCGCTGCAGGACGTCGATACGCTCTTGAAATCGGTGCCAGAGACTCGTGCGCAAGGCTTGAATCGACTTTGTATTGCGGTGCAGTTCCTGGCGCAGCTTCAACGCGACGGCATGGTCTTTCTGACAGGCCGAACGAGACGGACAAGCGGGGCAAGGAAAATCGCCGAAGGTGTGGGCCAGCGCGTCCGGCATCGGTTCATCTTCTTTCGGCACAAGAATCGGAAGCGGCGGAAGCCTGGTGGGTAGATCGCTCAGTTGATGAGTAAGGGTCTCGAGACTGTCCGGCGTACACCAGGGATACACCGGCGCTTCATGGCAGTCAAACACACGGTCGATGACTTCCGTGACCGTCGACGCGGGACATTCCGTAATCCCACCGCCCGGCCGGAGAACCGTGATCATGGGACTTTTCTGGCCTTTGCTTCGATACTGCCGAAGGACGACCCCCCGGCCGCGTGACAGCCCGACGACACGTCCTGGGGTGAGAAAGTGGAAGCGCGCGACGACGTCGGGCGGTTCGTGACGCCGGACCGGGCTGCGATGCGATTTATGCCGTCTGAATTGGTCGAAGAGCTGCCATTGCGTGATCCAGTCCGTGCAGACGCGCGGGCCATACGGTTCCATCTTCTGATGGAGATCGTCCAGTTTTTGTTCCAGGGTCTCGGCCCGTTGATTGAGCTGAAACTGCGCAAAGCTCTTCGCGAGGATCGGTTGGATCTGGTCAAGCGGATGGGCCTTCAGGAGATTGAGCACCATCGGATAGGTGATGATGAACTGGCTGTTGATGGCTTCAGGCTGGCCGGTCAATCCTTTGGTGAGGATGCCCAGATCAATGTAAGGTGATGGTGTGACGATTGCGAACCCAACGAGGTCTTTCCCGCGACGGCCGGCACGTCCTGCAATCTGCTGGATCTCGGCGATGGTGAGGTCGGTGAAATCACGCGACTTGCGAATGCTGGATTGAGTGATGATGACGGTACGGGCAGGAAAATCGACGCCAGCCGCGAGCGTGGTCGTGGCGAAAACCGCATCCAGACAGCCGTGACGCATTAGTTCCTCGACGGCGATTTTCCATGAAGGCAGATGGCCGGCATGATGGGCGGCCACTCCGGTGCGTCGTACAGTCGGAATCAAAGGATGATCTGCAACGCTCGGGTATTCCGCGATCACTTCCTCGAGCACCGTGGCGATCGCCTGCTGCCTGACAGGAGGCAGTAAGGCCTGGTTGTGATCGAACGCCTGCATGGCTTCATCGCAGGCACGCCGGGATGTCAGGAACACGATCGCTGGAGTGAGGTGTTTCTGGCGAAGGGCTGCAATCAGGTCAACCGGATGAATCGAGGGGGGCATGCAGTTTCATTCCCTTTGAAATAACCACGAGGCCGGATTCGGTCACGGTAAACCGTTGGGCATCGGCGTCCCGATTGTATCCGATTTCCGTATGCGGCGGGATCACGACGTCTTTGTCAATGATGGCGCGCTTGATCCGGCAGGATTCGCTGATGATCACGTTCTCCATCACGATTGATTCCCGCACGTCGGCATGATCCAGGACACGAACGTTAGGCGACAAGACGGAGTTCTGGACGCGGCCACCCGCGACGATGCAGCCGCCGCAGACGATCGAGTCCAGTGCCACCCCCATACGGCCGCCTTGAAAATCTTGTGCAAACACGAATTTGGCCGGCGGAAACTGGCCTTGGTAGGTGCGGATCGGCCACTGCTGGTCGTACAGGTTGAACAAAGGATCGACCGCAACCAAATCCATATTGGCTTCCCAGTAGGCATCCAGAGTTCCGATGTCACGCCAGTATTGAACGGCTTTCTTGTTGGCATCATGAAACTTAAACGCATAGACACGTCCGCTCTTGATCATGTTTGGGATGATGTTTTTCCCGAAGTCATGGGCGGTACCGGCTTGGGCATCCGCCAAGAGATGCTCGCGGAGGACCTTCGTGCGAAACAAGTAAATCCCCATGGAACCGAAGGCGTGAGCAGGATCGTTCGGGATCGGAGTCGGTTGAACGGGTTTCTCCTCAAACTGTGTGATTCGAAAGTCTTCATCCACGCTCATGATCCCAAAGCGTGATGCCTCCGCGATCGGAATATCAATGGCGCCGACGACGGCGTCGGCCTCTTTCGCCACCAGCCAGTGGTACATCTCCATATAATTCATCTTATAGATGTGGTCGCCGGCGAGCACCAACAGATATTCTGCCTGCTCGGCGTCTAGGAGGAAGAGATTTTGGTACACCGCATCGGCGGTACCACGGTACCAGTCCTCGCTGATGCGCTGTTGCGGCGGCACGGACGCGATGTATTCCCCCAGTTCCGGGCTCAAGACATGCCAGCCGGACCGTATATGGCGGTCGAGGGAGTGCGATTTGTATTGGATCAATACAGCCACCTTACGGAGGCCGGAATTCAGGCAATTGCTGAGGGTAAAGTCGATGATCCGATATTTCCCGCCGAACGGAACGGCAGGTTTCGCCCGATGTTCGGTGAGCGGCTGGAGGCGTTCGCCTTTTCCGCCAGAGAGGATCATGGTGAAAATATTGTCCATCGCGGCGAATTGTATCAGGACCCCTTGGAAATAGAAAGAAAGTCAAATCGTTGACATCCAGCTGATGCAAGTTGATACTACCCGGTAGTCGGATGTCATGAGTGGGCCGAACGCGAACTGAGGAGCGTATTATGAAACGGGATGTTGTGGTGACATCGTTGGCGAAGGTCAGCAAACCCTCGTCGAATGGAGCAAAGGATCTTGCCTGGCGGTTGGAGCACCTGGAAGCACAAATGCAAAAACTGTCCCAACTGGTCCGCGAACATGCCGAAGACATGGATCGCTTGGTCCGTATCGTTGCTGAAGATCGTGAAGCCATCAGGCAGCAACTGCTACGGAAGCATCACGCGCAGGTCCGCGCACGCAAACACTTGCGCGATGCAGATTCCAAGGTCGGCCTAGATTCCTGACTTTCCTGGTGAGCGTATCCTCGCAGTGATTTCCGCCATTAGCAATCAGATAGCACGCTGTTCCCTCCTGCCGGAGTAGGTTCCGTTGGCCGATCCTATCCTGGAGCTCATCTCGCTCGTCAAACGGCACAACGGTGTCCTCGCCGTGGATCACGTTTCGTTCGCCATCGACCGGGGAGAATTCTTTTCAATCCTGGGCCCTAGCGGAGCCGGCAAAACGTCCGTCCTCCGCATGATTGCGGGGTTCGAGCCGCCCGACGAGGGAGTGATTCGAATAGAAGGACGATCGATCCACGGAATTCCGCCCCACCGTCGTCCCGTCAATCTGGTGTTTCAATCTTACGCACTATTTCCTCATTTGAGCGTGGGAGAAAACGTGGCGTTCGGTCCGAAGATGCAAGGAATGGCGGTCGGCGAGATTCATTGTCGTATTCGTGCAGTCTTAGACATGGTGAAACTGACGGGGAAAGAAGCGCGGCTTCCGGCAGAATTATCGGGCGGCGAGCAACAACGGGTGGCCATCGCCCGTGCGTTGATCAATCAGCCCGCCGTGCTCCTCCTGGACGAACCGCTTTCGGCCTTGGATCATCAATTGCGCCAGGACATGCAGGTGGAGTTAAAGGCCATTCAGAAACGAGTCGGTATTACTTTTGTTTGCGTGACGCATCATCAGAAAGAAGCGTTGGCCCTCTCCGACCGCCTTGCAGTGATGCACCAAGGGCAGGTGTTGCAGGTCGGGACTCCGGAAGAGATATATGACGCGCCGGCGAACCGTTTTATCGCCCAGTTTGTGGGGAGCTCAAATGAATTGCGCGGGGTGTTAGTCGGCAATGATGGAGGAACAGGGCTGTTTCAGTCGCATGATCTAGAAGAAGGTCAAAACATCCGCGTGCGTGTCACGGGGGATATGGAACCTCACAAACCCGTGGCGTTCATGGTGAGGCCAGAACGTCTGCACCTCTCGGCGGCAATCGAGGCTCCAGCGTCTGATAATCGTCTCCAGGGTCGCGTCGAAAAGGTGCTCTATCTCGGGAGTGAATTACAGTACACGATTCGACTCTCCGGGTCGGTGCAATGGACGGTCCAGGTGTCCTGCCTGTCCGGCGGGCAAAAGGTATGGCCGGTTGGGACGAATCTTTTCGTCCACTGGCGCGCTGAGGACGGATTGGTGCTGCTGTTATGACCCGGCTAGCCGGCAGCACGGGATCGCTTGAAGACATGGGCCATCCTGTGTCGAGTCATCGGACGACGTATTGGCTACTCACCCCGGGGATCCTTTGGTCGGTTGCGTTCCTGTTTATCCCTCTGATCGTGGTCGGCGTGATCAGTTTTGCCACGCGAGGAACATACGGCGGGGTGATCTGGCAGTTCAATCTTGAGAACTATCGTGATTTGTGGCACGTGGTCTATACACGCATCTTCGGCCAATCCCTCGTCCTTGCCTTCCTGACAACCGTGATCTGTTTGGTGATGGGTTTTCCGCTGGCCTATTACATCGCCAGACTGTCTCCACGCTGGCAGGCTGTCTGGCTTATGTTGATCATGATTCCCTTTTGGACAAACTTTCTCGTCCGCACCTATGCCTGGATGTTCATCCTGCGAACTGAGGGCCTGTTGAACACCCTTTTGCTCGGCCTTGGGGTGATCACGACCCCACTCGATCTACTCTACACCGACAAAGCGGTTCTCATCGGTCTGGTGTACGGCTACCTCCCGTTCATGGTGCTCCCGCTCTATGCGACGCTCGAACGGTTGGATCCAGCCTTGGTCGAGGCAGCCAAGGATCTCTATGCGAATCAGTGGTCCGTGTTCCGGCGAGTCATCGTTCCGCTCGCGAAACCTGGCATCATCGCTGGATGCCTCTTGGTATTCATCCCTTCTCTTGGCGCCTTCATCACACCCGACCTGTTGGGTGGTGCGCGCAATATGATGGTCGGCAATCTGATACAACATGAATATTTGGTCGCGCGGGATTGGCCACTAGGGTCGGCCATTTCCTTGATTCTCCTGATCGTCGTCATCGCGGCTGTTATCGCCTATTTCTTCGTTGAGTCCACAAGGTCTCGCAGGGAAGTTGAGCCGTGAAACATCGGGAATCGTGGTTGCCGTTGGTTGCCATCTTCAATGTCGGGTTTTTATACCTGCCCATCCTCGTGCTGTTGGTGTTTTCCTTCAATGCGTCCCGATTGGCCGCGACCTGGCAGGGATTTTCATGGCACTGGTATAGCCAACTGGCTGAAAACGGCGCGCTTCACGCCGCCGTGCAAAACAGCTTGCTCGTGGCCGTGGCATCGACGGCGGTGGCAACGGTGCTGGGTATTCCTGCTGCCATGGGACTAGAGCGGCTGGCGCGCCGCCCCCGACAGATCCTGGGAGGGTTGTTCCTGTTGCCGCTTGTCATTCCCGAAGTGATGATGGGAGTGTCCTTACTGCTGCTGTTTGTCATGATCGGGATGCCGCTGGGTCTGACGACGGTGATACTGGGGCATACAACCTTCAACCTCCCTGTCGTTATCGTACTCGTGCGAGCGAAGTTGCGAAAGCTCGACCCGTGCCTGGAGGAAGCGGCGGCTGACTTGGGGGCGTCGCCATGGGAGATCTTTCGCCTGATCACCCTTCCTCTGCTACGGCCTGCCATCCTCGGAGCCGTCTTGCTGGCCTTTACCGTGTCACTCGACGACTTTATCGTAACCTTTTTTGTCGCAGGTCCCGGGGCGACGACACTTCCTTTGAAAGTGTATTCGATGATCAAGTCCGGCGTTTCGCCGGAAATCAACGCCCTGTCTGCCCTGATGGTGCTGCTGTCGATGGGGCTTGTGTCTATCTCACTTCTCCTTCAGCGGCGGTGACGATCGGCGTGGCCATGAGAGTGTACGGGGCGATCGTTCTGAGTCTGGTCCTCTGCAGTATCGCAATCGGGTTCGGTTGCCAGCGAGGGTCTCAGCCGGGCAATGGCACGTTGCACTACTTTACCTGGTCGGACTACGTGAGTCCCGAGCTCATCACGGAATTTGAACGGCAACATGGCGTCAAGGTCGTGATCGACACCTTCAGTAGTAACGAAGAATTGTTGGCGAAACTGCAAAGCGGCGCGACCGGGTACGACGTCACTGTGCCGTCCGATTTCATGGTGTCGATCATGATCGCACAAGGACTATTGGCTGAGCTCGATATGAAAGCCGTACCGAACAGCGCTCTCCTTGAAGAACATCTCCAACGTTTGGCCTTCGACCCCGAGCATCGTTACGCCATGCCGTATCTCTGGGGAACGGTCGGGATTGGATACGATTCCGCTGCCGTGACACCCCCGCCGGACAGTTGGGCTGTCCTCTGGGACCCGCGCTATGCGGGCAAGATCAGTATGTTAAACGATCAGCGGGAGGTCTTTGGCGCGGTCTTCCGATCCATGGGCAAGTCAATGAATGTGACGGATCCGGCGATCATCGAGGAAGCGAAGCAGAAACTGATTGCCCAGAAGCCGCTCGTGAAAACCTACGCAAGCGAACACTATGATCAGCTCTTAGCCTCAGGAGATGTCATTCTCGCACACGGGTGGGGGGGGCCGGTCGCACGGGCTATGCGTGAGCGGCCGTCGATCCGATATGTGGTGCCCAAAGAAGGGGGGACGATTTGGGCCGACTGTCTTGTGGTACTGAGATCGTCGAAGAAGAAGGAATTGGCGATGCAATTCATTAACTTCTTAATCGACACCCGTGTGGCGGCGCAGACCTCGGAACGACTGCTCTTCGCTGCCTCGAATCGTGAAGCAGGACGACTCGTGAATAATCAGGTGCGTGAGAACCCTGCCGTCTATCCTCCGGCCGACCTGATTCCACGCTTGGAGTGGATGACCGATGTCGGAAAAGCTATGCGAATCTACGACCGGGCTTGGACAGAGCTCAAAATCCACTAAGTCGTGGTTTCTCAAGAGCTTCTTCCACTCTTTTTGCTTTCACTGTATAATGCCACTCATCTCAAGCTCGGTGGCCTAGGTGTGAGGTGTGGACACCGCCACCACTGCTCTGGTCCTTTCGTGGGGCATTCGGTGTCTGTGGCTTTTTATAGGCAGGTGCGCGCGGTTTACCTTCTCGCCTTCCTCGCAGTCTTTTTCGGGGCACCGCTTTCTGGGGCAGACGGGTCGGCGGATACGATCGAACAAGGTTCTTCGAGAACTCTCCGACTCAGCGTCAACGAAGCGCTGAGTCTGTTCTTGAGTCAGAATCTGGACGTCCTGGTCGCCAAATATGGAATCGAGTATGCCAAGGGACAACAGATTACGGCTCGGCTCTTTCCCAACCCGGTTATGTCGATCGGAACTCTCAGCGCCTATACGCAAGGACATACGGCGAGCAACAGCGGCCAGCTGTTCATGCAAGCGCAACAGCTATTTGAGTTGGCCGGAAAACGAGGGTATCGCATCGAAAGTGCCGGTTATGGGACGCAATCGGCGGAAGCAGCTTTCGAAGATGCGGTTCGTCAACTCAGCTTTACTGTCAAAGACACCTATTATCGCATTCAGCTGGCCCTCCGTCGCCTGGCCCTGGCCGAAGAGAATCGCGACCGGTTTTCACGCATCCTTGACGTCAATACGATTCGCTTTAAGAAGGGCTACATTGCCGAAGTCGACCTCATCCGGATTCGGTTGCAAATGGTGGATTTTCAATCACAAGTCATCGGTGCGTTACAGGAAGCGGAATCGGCCAAGGGAGATCTTCGACAATTGTTACGACTCACACCGAAAACATCGTTGGAACTCACGACGGATTTGGATTTTCGCCGGATCGATCCCGATATCGCCAAACTACGGGTCGCCGCCCTCGACGCCCGTCCGGATGTCCGAGCAAAGCGGTTTACCTACTCTCAACGGGAGGCAGATTTGAAACTAGCCAGAGCCTATCGGATTCCTGATGTGACGATCGGCGCAGGCTATGCGATTCAGGGGGCGCAGGGACCAGATAATCAACAGCAATTTGCCCTTAATATGGGACTGCCGCTCCCCTTGTTCAATCGGAATCAGGGGGGCATCCGGCAAGCCGAAGTGGCCACTCAGACGGCGGAAGCCGACTTGAACAAAACCATGATCTTAGTTGAGAATGAGGTGGAAGTCGCGTATCGCAATCTCCTGCAGAGCCGGAGGCTCGTGGAAGCCTATATTGGAGGTGTGCTCGAAGATGCCCGGGCCACCTTTACCATTGTTGAGCGGGCTTATGAACGGGGAGGGGCGACCATCCTTGATCTTCTTGATGCGGCCCGGACATCGCGGACGATTCAGCAGAATTATATCGAGGCCTTATTCAACTATCAGCACAACTTGTTTCAACTCGAAAGCGCTGTGGGGCAGGAGCTCGCTTCATGAAGGAAAGGATTGAAAGGGTAACCCTTGTTGTCCTGTTGTCCGCGCTCGTGGCCTGCGGGCGTGGAGAGCAACCAGCTCATTCGGACGCTGCAACTCCGCCGGTCGGAAAAAGCAGGGCGGTCAAATCCGAGGCACAACCGCGTATCGAGACCGCGATCGTCGAATTTAGTCCATCCCACCAGGCGCTGACACTTTCCGGCAAGATTGCCTATGGGGAGGACCGGTATTCCCGGATTTCGTCGCCACTGCAAGGCCGTGTGGTCGAAGTACGGGCACGTTTGGGAGACAGGGTGAAAGCAGGAGCGGTTTTGCTGGTGGTTGACAGCCCCGATATCGCGCAAGCGTACTCGGAATATATGAAGGAGGACTCCGACCTCCAGTATGCGACGAGGGCCTATGGGTTAGCCAAAGATCTCTACGAAGACAAGGCGATGCCGCTCAAAGATCTCAAGCAGGCTGAGAACGAGTTGGTCAAGGCTCGGGCGGAGTTCCGACGTGCAAAGGAACGATTGCTGTCACTGAGGGTTCCTGCAGAGGAATTGAATAAGCCCTTGGATAAGCAGCAGATCACATCGCGATTTGAAATGAAAAGTCCCCTGACCGGGACCGTTGTCGAGCGGTCGGTCACGCCGGGGCAATCGGTTGGTGGTGATCCCGGTCAAGTGTTGTTCACCGTAGCGGATCTGGACATGCTTCAAGTCGTGGCGGATCTCTACGAGCGTGACCTCTCTTTGGTGAAGGAAGGCCAGTTCGCCAAGGTCACCGTCGAGGCTTACGCGGGCATGGATTTTCCAGCCACGGTGGCCATGATCGGCGATGTGGTTGATCCGACGACGAGAACGATCAAATTGCGCGCGTGGGTCAACAATGACGCACACAAACTCAAGCCTGAAATGTTTGCTCGCCTGCACATCGAAGTAGGGGATTCGGCTCAAATCCTGACCATTCCGCGTGAGGCAATTCTGGAAGCAGACGGAAAACAATTCGTCTACGTGATGGAAGCCCCGGATCGGTATGTCAAACGAGAAGTCAAAGTTGCCGGTGCGTCGGGAGAGCAGGCTCGGATTGTCGAAGGGCTTCGTTCAGGCGAGAGAATCGTGGTCAAGGGAGCTGTGCTTATCAAGGGGCAGGAAGTCAAGGGATAAGACGGCTCACTGCTAGTGCGTGACATGCAGCGGTTGAACAATCCCCTACAGCTATGATCGCCAAGCTGGTCGAGTTCGCACTTGTCCAGCGGGTTTCAGTCTGCCTCGGCGGTATCGTTCTTCTTTTCGGCGGCCTCTACGCCTTTCATATCCTCGACGTCGTCGCGTATCCGGATCCCTCCCCGCCGATGGTCGAGATCATCACCCAGTACCCCGGATGGTCGTCTGAAGAAATCGAACGACAACTCACGATTCCCATCGAAACGACGCTCCTCGGTATGCCGGGGCTCAAAGAAATCCGGTCCCTCTCTATCTTCGGCCTGAGCGACATCAAGTTCTACTTCGACTTCTCCACCAATTACTTCACGGACCGACAGGAAGTTCTGAATCGGATCGCGATGCTCAATTTGCCGGGCAACGTGCAGCCGGCGCTCTCGCCCTGGTGGGCGATCGCAGAGATCTATCGTTACGAACTGGTCGGTGACCAGATGCCATTGACCGAGCTGAAAGCACTCCAGGATTGGAAACTCCAGCGTGAATTCAAGCGGGTGCAGGGAGTGATCGATGTCACGGCGTTCGGAGGAACCACCAAAGAATACCATGTCGACATTAATCCAGGGGCTCTGCTCAGCTACGAAGTGAGCCTCCCGCAAGTCATCAACGCATTGACCAACAGCAACGCCAACGTCGGCGGCAATTATCTGACGATCGGAGCGCAGAATTACAATATCCGTGGTCTGGGGCTTATCAATGGCTTGGAAGACATCGAAAATGTGATGGTGACGGAGAAAAGCGGAACACCGATCTTTATCAAAAACCTCGGCAAAGTCAGCGTGGGGCACCGTATACGTCTTGGCAAGGTGGGCATCGACGAGCGCGATGATGTCGTGGAAGGTGTGGTGCTACTCCAGCGAGGCTACAAGGCGGAGCCGGTCTTGGAACGGGTGAGGCAAAAAGTTGAGGAGCTGAACACCTGGAAGCTGCCCCAAGGAGTCACGATCAAAACCTTTTACGATCGAACGACGCTGATTCATACGACGGTCGAGACGGTGGTGGACATTCTCATCAGCGGGATCGTGCTCGTCTTCATTATTCTGTTCGTCTTTCTCGGGCACTTTCGGACAGCCGTCATCGTCGCCTTGACGGTGCCGATGGCGCTCCTCTTCACGTTCAGCATGATGGTGCTGGTCGGTGAATCAGCGAACCTCATCTCGCTCGGCGCGATTGATTTCGGCATCATCGTCGATTCGACGCTGATCATGGTGGAAAGTATCTTCTCTCATCTTGCTCACCGGAAGGGTCCGCAACTAACGGTTCCCATGCACATTACCAGAGCTGCGAGGGAAGTCGGAAAGCCGATCTTCTTTGCGACCACTATTATCGTCGTCGCGTTCATTCCCCTCTTCACGATGACCGGGGTACCGGGGAAGATCTTTGCCCCGATGTCGCTGACCTATGGGTTCGCGCTCACCGGTGCGCTGCTGATGGCCTTTACCTTGGCTCCTGCCATCAGTGCCTTTCTCCTCACGGGCCCTATTCGAGAGGAAGAAACCTGGCTGGTGCGGGTCATCAGGCAGCGGTACATGCGGGGATTAAACTGGGCGCTTCGTCATCCAGTACCGATCATTGGCATCATGTTGGGATTATTCGCGATGGCCCTGATTGCCGCCACCAGGCTCGGTGGCGAGTTCATGCCGGCACTAGAAGAGGGCAATCTCTGGGTGCGCGCGACGATGCCAGTGGATATCTCGTTTGAGCAGGCAGACCGGTTGTCGGCGGATGTCAGGAAGATATTTCGGCAGTTCCCCGAAGTCGACAGTGTGGTTTCTCAATTGGGCCGGCCGGATGACGGGACCGATCCGACCAGCTTCTTCAACGCGGAATATCTCGTCAATCTCAAGCCCCGCTCGGTGTGGCGTAGTGAGCTACACCACGATAAGGAAGCCTTGATCGAGGATATTGAGCGCCAACTGCACAGGATTCCGGGAGTCACGTTCAATTTCTCCCAGGTTATCCAAGACAACGTGCAGGAGGCGATGTCCGGAGTCAAAGGGGAAAATTCCATCAAGCTGATCGGCTCTGATCTCAAGACCCTGGAAGCCAAGGCGGTGGAAATCGAGAAGGTGATGCAGCAAGTGAAGGGGGTCAAGGATCTAGGAGTTTTCCGGCTGCTCGGCCAACCGAATCTGCTCATCGAAGTGGATCGACAAGCCTGCGCACGCTACGGGTTGTTGGTGTCGGATGTGAATGCGGTCATCCAGGCTGCGATCGGAGGACAGGCGACCACGAGAGTATTTGAAGGAGAGCGTTGGTTTGATCTCGTCGTCCGGTTCCTCCCTGAGTATCGGCAGGACGTGGATGCCATCGGCAGCATTCTTGTCACGAATACTGAAGGGGCAAAAATTCCGCTCAAGCAACTGGCATCGGTCACGATGCAGACCGGCGCGTTCATCATCTATCGCGAGAATAACGAGCGCTACATCCCGATTAAATTCAGCGTGCGCGGACGGGATCTGGAAAGTACGGTGAAAGAGGCTCAACGGCTTATTCAAGAACAGGTCACGCTGCCACCCCGCTACCGGATCGAATGGCACGGCGAGTTCGATCAATTGCAAGAAGAGAAGCAGCGGCTGTCGACCGTCGTGCCGATGAGTCTCCTCATCATTCTGGTCCTCATCTATCTCGGGGTGGATTCGCTTCGCGATGCATTGTTGGTGTTGTCGACCGTTCCCTTTGCACTGATCGGCGGGATCTTTTCGCTGTTGTTCACGGGGACCGACTTCAGTATTTCTGCTGCCGTCGGTTTCATCTCCCTCTTCGGAGTGGCGATCCAAGGCGGACTCATTCTGGTCGTGAGAATTCGTGATTTGTTGGAACAAGGGCACGAACTGACCGATGCCATCGTGCAAAGCGCGGAAGCGCGGATGCGCCCGGTTCTCATGACGACGCTGGCTGCAGCGATTGGGTTGTTTCCTGCCGCTGTGGCCACCGGGATCGGAGCCCAATCCCAACAACCTTTGGCTCGGGTCGTGGTCGGTGGCATGCTCACGTCGGCCGTGCTGATTCTTTTGGTTCTTCCGGTTCTGTACGCGCTCCTCCATCGGGGTCTGGCCAGCAAGGAACAGCCATGATCGTTCGACTCGTCGAATTCGCTCTTGTCCAGCGGGCACTCATGCTGATCCTGGGTGTCGTCCTGTTCTTCGGCGGTCTCTACGCGTTTCACATTCTCGACGTTGTCGCCTACCCTGACCCCTCGCCGCCCATGGTAGAGGTCATCACCCAATATCCCGGATGGTCGGCTGAGGAAATCGAGCGGCAAGTGACGATACCCATCGAAACAGCTCTCACCGGCATGCCGGGTCTGACCGACTTACGTTCGCTCTCCATTTTCGGGCTGAGTGACATCAAGTTCTATTTTGCGTTCGGAACGGACTACTTCAAAGATCGGCAGGAGGTCCTGAACCGGCTGGCAATGATGTCGTTTCCGGAATCCATCACGCCGACGCTGTCGCCCTGGTGGGCCATTGCAGAAATCTATCGCTATGAAATGGTGGGCGACGACGTGTCCTTGACGGATCTGAAAACGATTCAGGATTGGCAATTGCACCGAGAAATTAAACGGGTGCCCGGTGTTGTGGACGTGACGGCATTTGGCGGCACGACGAAAGAGTATCACGTCAATGTCAATCCGGGGGCCTTGCTGAGTTACGGCGTTACTCTGCCGCAAGTCCTGGGGGCTCTCACGAACAGCAATGCCAATGTCGGGGGTAATTACCTCACGGTGGGATCGCAGAATTTCAATATCCGAGGGTTGGGGCTGATCAATAACATGGACGATATCGAAAACGTGATGGTGGCGGAGAAAGACGGGACCCCGATCTTTGTGAGGAATCTCGGGAAAGTCAGCCTGGGCCATCGGATACGTCTGGGCAAGGTCGGCATTGACGATCGGGACGACGTGGTTGAGGGCGTCGTCCTGCTGCAGCGCGGTTACAAAGCCATGGCAGTCTTGGAGCTACTCAAGAATAAGGTCGAGGAGCTGAACGCCTGGAAGCTGCCGGCGGGGGTCAAGATCAAGACGTTCTACGATCGGACGATCCTGATTCAGACCACGATCGAAACAGTCGTCGATATTCTGATCAGTGGCATGGTCCTGGTCTTCTTCATTCTCTACGTGTTCTTGGGACACTTCCGTGCCGCATTGATTGTGGCCTTGACGATCCCGCTCTCCTTGCTCTTCACGTTCGCGATGATGGTGCTCGTCGGACAATCGGCCAATCTCATCTCGCTCGGTGCGATCGATTTCGGGATCATCGTCGATGCCGCACTGATCATGGTAGAAAGCGTGTTTTTTCACTTGGCCCACCCCACAGGGCCTCATTTGACAACGCCGCAACACGTCATTCGCGCGGCCCGGCAGGTTGGGCGACCGATTTTTCTTTCTACGGCCATCATCGTCGTGGCCTTCATTCCGCTATTTACGATGACCGGCGTGCCCGGAAAGATCTTTGCTCCAATGTCCATCACGTACGGGTTTGCGCTGGTCGGCGCGCTCTTGATCGCATTTACTCTGGCGCCGTTGCTGTGTTCGATCCTACTCGCAGGGCCTATTCGAGAACAGGATACGGCGGTCGTACGAGTCGTCCGTCGGCTGTACGAATCCGTGTTGAAATGGGCGCTCAAGCACGCGCTCTTCGTTGTCGGATTAGGACTACTGCTGTTGATCGTCGCCGTAGGCGCGCTGCAATTTGTGGGCGGGGAGTTCATGCCGGCGTTGGAGGAGGGCAATCTGTGGGTACGGGCGACCATGCCGGTCGATATCGCCTTTGAGCAAGCCGCCAGGTTGGCCACCGAGATCAGGGGAATCTTTCGACAGTTTCCAGAAGTGGCGAATACCGTGTCTCAGTTGGGGAGACCGGATGACGGCACCGACCCGACCAGTTTTTTTAATGCCGAATTCCTGGTGACGCTCAAACCTCAGCGGCAATGGCGGTCGGAAATTATCTCGAAGGAGAAGCTGGTTGAAGAGATTGAATCGGTTTTGGCACAGATTCCCGGCATCACATTTAATTTCTCGCAGATGATTCAAGATAACGTTCAGGAAGCGATGTCCGGTGTAAAGGGAGAGAACTCCATTAAGTTGTTCGGATCGGATCTGAAGGTCCTCGAGCAGGCTGCAGTAAAGATTGAGCGGGCCATGAAAGAAGTTCCGGGGGTGAAGGATCTGGGTATTTTCAGGCTGATGGGCCAGCCCAATCTCCTGATCAAGGTCGACCGGGAGGCGTGCGCGCGGTACGGTCTGTCGGTGTCCGATGTGAATGCCGTGATCCAAGCGGCGGTGGGGGGGCAGGGTGTGACTCGTGTCTTTGAGGGTGAAATGTGGTTCGATTTGGTCGTTCGCTTCCTGCCGGAATATCGGCAAGATGTCGAGAGCATCGGCAATATCCTGGTCAGCACGCCGGAGGGGGCGAAGATTCCCCTCAAGCAATTAGCACTGATTTCGACTCAGGCCGGCGCGTTCATTATCTATCGCGAGAATAACGAGCGCTATATTCCGATCAAGTTCAGTGTCCGCGGGCGTGACTTGGAAAGCACAGTGAAGCAAGCTCAGACGACGCTGGGAAACCGCATTCAACTGCCGGAACGGTATCGAATCGAATGGGCGGGAGAATACGATCAGCTGAAGGATGAGCAAAAACGGCTCACCATCGTTGTGCCCTTAGCGCTGGTGGTTATCCTCTTCCTTCTCTACACCACGTTTGATTCGGTACGAGATGCATTTTTGGTTTTTGCCACTGTCCCCTTTGCCCTCATCGGGGGTGTCCTCTCGCTCGTTGTGACGGGAACCGCGTTCAGTATCTCTTCTGCTGTCGGCGTCATCTCGACCCTTGGCGTGGCTATTCTCGGCGGTGTGCTGCTTATCTCCCGCATCGTGGAGTTTCGCGACACGGGCATTCCGTTGCGAGAGGCCATTATCAAGGGAGCGGACGTTCAGATGCGTCCGATTCTCATGGCCACCCTCGGTGCGGCGATCGGCCTCTTGCCCGCGGCGCTCGCCACCGGCATCGGATCCCAAGCCCAAAAACCTCTAGCGCGAGTCGTTGTCGGCGGTATGTTGACCGCGGCGGTCTTGATTTTGGTGGTCTTGCCGGTGTTGTATGAACT
Source organism: Nitrospiraceae bacterium (assembly GCA_035623075.1). Classification (NCBI taxonomy): domain Bacteria; kingdom Pseudomonadati; phylum Nitrospirota; class Nitrospiria; order Nitrospirales; family Nitrospiraceae; species Nitrospiraceae bacterium. Next base: position 19,309 of record DASPUC010000004.1, read on the forward strand.
GGTGCACAGACGCGATAGGATGAACGATGAAAAGGAATAACCGTATGCGCGGAATCACCGCACACGAAGGGAGACGCAGGATGCTGGTCGGTCTCGTCGCGGGATTTGTCCTCGGAGTGAGTACGCCGGCATGGGCGGTGCAAGACCAAAGTCGCTGGTTGGTGCCGGTCCAAATGCCGTACGAAGCCCCGCCGAAATCTCCGGACGTTCCGGACTTCTCGGTTCCTCCCAACAACAAAGCGCTGAGTCCCGAAGAGCTTCAGCGAGCCGAAGCCCTGTTGCCGTTGCTCGAAGGGAAACAGGAGTTTTGGGCGATGGGCGAATTCGTCCATCTCGGCGAACCGGTCGTGCCGGTTCTGGTCAAAGGGTTGACCATGCCGGGCCCGCGCCTCCGCTATAACACGATTGAAACTCTTTCGATGATGCATGCGACCGCGGCGGTCCCTTCCTTGCTCGCGACGGCCAAAGAACCCAATGAGATTCCTCGAGTTCGAGAGCATGCCTTGCGGGTGGCGGTGCGGCTGGACGCGTCGAAAACTCCTGAAGCGATAGCCGTGATGGCCAAGGATCAGAATTCTTCGATTCGCAAGGTCGCAGCGTTCGAATCGCGCTATGTCCGGGAAAAAGCCGTGATTCCAACCTTGATCGGAATGATCGCTGACGACGAACGGTTTGTGGGACTGACGGCGGTGCAATCCCTGTGGATTTTGACCAGACACGAGACAGAATTCCATGATTGGGATATATCAACCAAACAGGATCGGCAGGATTGGTCGGTCGAGTGGGTCGAGTGGTGGAACAGCACCAAGGACTCATTTGAGTTGCCGGAGTCGCGGCGGCCCGCGCCCGCTCGCTAGCTCCTGCCTTCGCGTGGTTGCAGGCTCGAAAAACCCTGTGTTATAGGATTCAATCACGATAGATTCATACGCAAGCATGGTGTTAGCTCGAATATGGCACTGTTAAAAATTGCAAAGCTCGGAAATCCTGTGCTCCGGAAAGTGGCGGATCCAGTCGATCCCCGGGACATTAAGACTAAAGAGTTTCAACAACTCATCGATGATATGTTCGAGACGATGCTCGATGAGCCAGGGATCGGCTTAGCGGCGCCGCAGGTCTCTCGTTCGATTCAGCTGACCGTGATGGGGTGCGAGGGTGAGGGGGGATTTCCCTCAACCGTCTTAATCAACCCCACGATTGTCTATTACGGACCGCACCAAGTCGAAAATTGGGAGGGTTGCCTCAGTGTCGATGGCTTGCGGGGCAAAGTGACGAGACCGTCCATGGTTCGGGTTCAGGCTCTTGATCGCCAAGGTCGGATGCTTGATTTCGAAGCAACCGGTCTGTACGCGGTCTGCATCCAGCATGAACTGGATCATTTGATCGGGAAAGTATTTTTAGACCGCATGACCGATCTGTCAACCCTCACGCAACTCAATGAATTCACGCATTACTGGCAGAAGGAGCCAGCCTCGGTCATTTGAGCTGATGGACAACGGACTGATCAACTCGTGAAATCCCTCCTCCGCGTCCTCCAGTATCTCCGCCCCTACCGCCGACTGGCGTTGTTGACTTTGCTGGCAGCTGCCTCTGCAACCGCCATGGAACTGCTCCCGCCCTGGCTGATCAAGGTAGTGATCGACGACGTGATCCAAGGTCAACAGATGTCTCTGCTACCCTGGGTCTTGGGTGGCTTGGTGGTGTCGTACGGTTTGAAAACCTCCTTCGCATCGCTCCGTATCCGACTCAACAACCGGTTGGAACAGACGGTCGTCCACGACTTGCGCAGTCATGTTTTCAGCTCCCTCCAACGACTGTCGATCAACTACTTCGAAAACCGCTCGACTGGCGAGATCATGTCGCGAGTGACGAACGATACCGAACATGTCGAACGGATCTTCATCGACGGGCTTGAGGGGGCATTAACGGCCTCGCTGACCTTGATCGGCATCACGAGCATGCTTTTCGTTCTCAATTGGAAGCTTGCGGTTCTCTCGTTGCTGCCGATTCCTCTCCTGATGGTGTCGGCCAGTTGGTTTACAAGGACAGTACATGGCTACTATCATCATATCCGCAAGGTTTCAGGCGAACTCAGCAGCTACCTCCAGGACGCTCTCTCAGGGATCAGAGAGACGATGGGGTTCTCCAGGCAGAACTATGAGCAGCAACGATTCGATCGGTTGAGCCGAGCCTACAGTGCCAGTAATCTCAAGGCGATGTACCTCTGGTCGCTGTACTCGCCGGGGATGATGTTCCTCGGCAGCGTGGGGACGGTCCTGATCCTCTGGTATGGCGCTGGGGAAGTGCGGGATGGTCGATTAACGTTGGGAGAACTGGTCCTCTTTCTGTCCTATCTCGCTTTATTTTACGTACCGATCAATCAGATTCATTCCGTGAACCACATGTTACAGCATGCGCTCGCGGCGAGCGAAAGGGTCTTTGAGGTCCTCGATACGATTCCCGACGTGCGCGACCGTCCGGGTGTCACGGCGCCGGTCAAGCGGGTGCGCGGCGAGGTCAAATGCGAGCAGGTGATGTTCCACTATCGTCCCGACGTGCCGGTCTTGAAGGGGCTGACGGTGTCGGTTCGTCCCGGAGAACGCGTGGCCCTTGTCGGACCGAGCGGGGCGGGGAAAAGCACGTTGGTGAAGCTGCTCATGCGGTTCTACGATGTGACGGGCGGGGCCATCTTGATCGATGGAATCGACCTGCGCGATCTGCCGCTCCGCTATGTGCGAGATCACATCGGATTCGTTCAGCAGGAGCCCTTTTTGTTTAACGGATCCGTTCGGGAAAACATCCTCTACGGAAACCTTGCGGCGACCGAGCATCAACTTGAACTCGCGGCCCGTGCGGCAAGGGCTCACGAATTCATCGTCGGACTGCCGGAAGGCTACGACACCTGGATCGGAGAACGGGGGATCAAGTTGTCTGTCGGCCAGAAGCAGCGGGTCTCGATCGCGCGCGTGCTGCTGAAGGATCCCCCGGTCGTGATCTTCGATGAAGCGACGTCGAACATCGACACCGAAACCGAGGTGAAGATCAGAGAAGCATTGAATGAATTGACGAAAGGCCGAACAACTATCATCATCGCCCATCGACTGTCGACGTTGCACGACGCTGATCGCATTCTCGTCATGGATGAGGGGCGATTGGTGGAACAAGGACGGCATGATGAACTGCTCTCTCGAGGCGGCGTGTACGCGACTCTCTATGAGGCGCAGTTTCAAGTCTAGCCTCGCAGTGGGCAATCGTTGCGGGTTCCCCGATGACGTCGGTATACTTCCATTCGCTTCAGAAGAGTGAGCAGCTCATGGTGCTGATTTACGAGAGCGATCCGCTGGATGATGAACATGCCCGAGGAAATTTCTATCATGTCTGCCGTGGGCGGATCGATCGAACCCCGTTAAGCGTCCCACCCGTTGAGCAGCCCTACGAATGTCCGCAGTGCGGGCTCGATCTCGAAGCGGAAGATTTTTGGATGGCGATGCAGAAGGGATCGGTATAGCGTCTTATGACGAGCAGTGCTGGGCGGAAAACGGTGTCGGTTATGCGCGGCTTGATGATGCTGTGTGAGACGTGTCACCGTCAAGTCATTGCGGAGAAGCTCGTAGACCACAAGAACTACGTGTCAGACCATGAAGCACTGTTCGACAGCATTTGTCCTGGTTGTATCGACATCAACCGTCCGCTGATCGACGATATGCTGGGAAGTTCCGAGTAACCCACCGTCCCTTATTTGCAGACCTTCCCATCGAAGATCATACAGGTGGATTCGCCCCCCTTCACTTGCCATGTTTTCAAGAGAGGAAGATTGTTGTCCCCGCGCATTTCGACGACGAAATCAACGAGCACACCTTGAGGTAATTTGTCGAGGTGTGGTTTGGCGGTTTCACTGACTTCGATATAGAAGACTTTTGCGCTGGTTGAGATGAGAATTTGGTTTTTCTCCTTATCGATGAAGATCACGGGGCTATAGAAACTCCGTTCTTCAGCCATCGTGGGAGGAATGACGATGAGAAAGAGGAACCAGACAACCAGTGCTCCAATCGACAGGCCGCGGGTAATCTGCATGGTGAGCACTCCTCGGATGAAGGTAAATGATCGCGCATTATGGCATCCGGCTAAAAAGAAGGGAACAGGAAAATTGGGGCGCTTGTAGGTCGGAAACGAAGTGTATTTATACGATCACAACAGAGGCGGGAGAAACCGTTCCATCCTTGATCCAATAGGTCCGGACGTCCGGTTTACTCTTGTCCATCAATGAAATAAGGAGATAAGCGGGGATTGGTAAGTTGATCTTGGGCCAAATGTCCTCATAATCGGTGGCAATCTTAATATCGGTGACCGAAGGGCGCGCTGGATCGTGAGGATGAGAATGGTAGACGACTTGTAGATCCAGTTCTTTGTTCCGGATGTCCTTCTTCGCGGCGGAGAAGTCCTGCATGTCCATGACGAACGCGATTTCGGCCCGTTCCGCTGGAGACAGACGTTCCAGGTGTGCCGCTTTGGCAGGATCAAACGATGACAATTTCTCGGCTCCGTCCAGTGCCACAATGTTCGTGATGCGGTAAATCTCCGTGACCGTGCCATTCTTGCCGGCCAGAATCCCGCAGCATTCGTAAGGGTCCAACTCCCGAGCGTGGGCAATCATGCCGTCGATAATCTGTTGTGGAATGGACAGGTCTGGCACGGCTGATTAAATGGTGCAGGTGACGGTGTAGTCACTGCTGAGGTCGGTAATCGTCGGTTTGGGACCACAGAGACGGCAGGCAGGATCCTTCGGGCGGCCGACCTTCCTGAATTTCATCTCGAGGGCGTCGTAGATCAGGAGGCGATCTGCAAGTGTTTCACCGATGCCGAGAATCTCCTTAATGGCTTCCGACGCCTGCAAGATTCCCATGGTTCCGGCGAGCACCCCAAGCACGCCGGCCTCCTGGCAATTTGGTACGAGACCTGCCGGAGGCGGTTCCGGATAGAGGCAACGGTAGCAGGGGTATCCTGCGTGCGGTTTGATCGTGGTCAATTGGCCCTCGAACCGGAACATGCTGGCAGAAATCAACGTTTTCTTGGCGAAGAAGCACGCATCGTTCACAAGAAAGCGTGTCGTGAAATTGTCGGATCCGTCCAACACGACGTCGTAATCGGATATCAGTCCGACAATATTGTCGGCATCGACATTCATGTGATGCGCGTTGATCGTAATATCCGGGTTGAGTGCGGCAAGCGTTTTCTTTCCCGATTCGACCTTGGGGTGCCCCACGGTGGCAGTCGAGTGGAGAATTTGTCGCTGGAGATTGGAGAGATCCACTACATCGCCATCGACGAGACCGATCGTGCCGATCCCGGCGGCAGCCAAGTAGAGACCGGCCGGTGAGCCGAGCCCCCCCGCGCCGATCAGGAGTGCCTTCGCTTTCGCGAGCTTGAGCTGGCCCTTACCACCCACATCCTGGAGGATGATATGGCGGCTGTAACGCTGGATTTGTTGTTCGGTGAATTCCATATTGAAGACGTTATACGTTAACCGTTGCTTGTGAACCGCAGAGACACATCCTTTACGGTTATCGATTCACGTTTAACGATTACCGATTCTACTCGACCACGTTCAGTTCGATCGGATCGACGAGACAGCCCTTTTTCCTCAGGCCGTCGACCGCCCGTTCAATTTCCGCCGTTTCACCCGAGAGCTCCACGTCGGCCCAGCCGGTCGTTTCACGGACATCCGCTCGGCGGACATTGGTCACGATGTTATATTCTCTGCCGATCTGATAGATGATCGGCTCTTTGACCTTGTCCTCCGGGAAGCGAATGTGAAACCGTAGATGTGACATCATCAGCCTCCAGCAATTGCGGGGACGATCGACACTTCGTCGCCGTCTTTGAGTGAAGTGTCTTTCCCTTTGAGGAAACGGATATCTTCTTCGTTGACGTAGATGTTCACAAAACGCCGAAGCTCACCGGTATCGTCGCAGAGGCGGTCCTTTAAGCCCGGATGCGCGCTGTTTAGCGTCTCGATCATTTCCGAAATATTAGCGGCCTTGGCTTCGACTTCTCCCTGGCCCTTCGTCAATGGGCGCAAAGGAGTCGGGATGCGAACTTTAATCATGCGTCACCACCACCGTTTTTTCCCATCTTGAAAGTTTTCTCAAAGCTCACCAGGCTGGGTTGAATTCGGACAGGACGACCGACCGCTTCGATCACCGCTTCCTGGGTCTTGAGCCCGTTACCGGTAATGTAGGCGACCGTCACCTCATGTTTCTTGATGATCCCCTGCTTCACCAACTTCTTCAGGACGCCGATCGTCACACCGCCCGCTGTTTCCGCGAAGATGCCTTCGGTTTGTGCGAGCAGCTTGATCCCCTCGACGACTTCATCGTCGGACACCATGTCCATTGCGCCCTTACTTTCGGCCGTTGCTTTCAAGGCGTAGTAACCGTCGGCGGGGTTGCCGATGGCGAGCGATTTTGCAATGGTCTTCGGCTTCACAGGCTTGAAGAAATCGCGTCCGGCTTTGAAGGCGGTGGAGATCGGTGAGCAACCTTCCGCCTGGGCTCCATTGATCCTGGTCCGAACCGAATCGACCAAGCCGAGCGCGTGCATTTCATTCAGGCCTTTCCAGATTTTTGTCAGGAGTGAGCCAGAGGCCATCGGAATGACGACTTGGTCGGGCGTCCTCCAGCCCAGTTGCTCGACAGTTTCAAAGGCCAGCGTCTTCGAGCCCTCCGCATAGTAGGGCCGGATGTTGATATTGACGAAGGCCCAGCCGTGTTCGCCCGCAATTTCACTGCAGAGCCGGTTCACGTCGTCGTAGTTTCCCTCGACTTCGACGACGTGCGGTTTGTAGATCAGATTGCCCAGCACTTTCGCTGCTTCCAGGTCTCCGGGGATGAACACGTAACAATGCAAATTGGCCGCAGCGGCATGGGCCGAGACGGAATTTGCCAGGTTCCCAGTCGAAGCGCAGGCCACGGTTTCAAACCCCAGTTCACGGGCGCGGGTGAGTGCTACGGCCACAACGCGGTCTTTGAACGATAGGGTCGGATGGTTAACCGTATCGTTCTTGATGTAGAGCTCATCTAGGCCCAGGTAGGCTCCGAGGTTCTTGGCGCGCACCATGGGCGTCAGTCCGGCATGGGGACCGACGAAGTTGGTCCCTTCCACCGGCAACAGGTCGACGTACCGCCACATGCTGTGCGGTCCTTCTTCGATCTTCTGGCGCGAGATGGACTTCTTGATTTCCTCGTAGCTGTACTTCACCTCAAGCGGGCCAAAGCACATTTCACAGACGTGGATGGCTTTTGTCGGGTATTCTTTCCCGCACTCACGGCAGACCAGCGCTTTCATTTTGGCCATGATCACACCACCTTGAGAATGCTGTGGTTAAGGATGCACTGCACAGCCGGCATACGGATCTCCATCGTCGAATAGTTCGGTAATCGTCGGATGGTCACTGCAGAGGGCACAGGTCGGATTACGACGCACCTTGATCTCTCGGAACTGGGTCTTGCGTGCGTCGAAGTCGAGCATGCGATTCGTCAACGGGTGACCGATACCGAGCACAAGCTTCAAAGCTTCGGTTGCTTGAATCGTGCCAATAATCCCTGCGAGGACCCCGATGACACCCGCTTCCTGGCAGGACGCGACCAGTCCAGGCGGGGGCGGAGTCTTGAACACGCAACGAAAGCACGCAGATTTCTTCGGGATGATCGTGGTGACACGACCGTCGAACCGCAAGATACCTCCGTGGACCAACGGCTTGTCGGCAAAGAAGCAGGCATCGTTAATCAGAAACTTGGCGGTAAAGTTATCCACTCCGTCGATCACGACATCGTAATCATTGATGATCTTGAGTGCGTTGCCGGCGGTGAGTCGCTCTTCATACATCGAGACTGACACGTCGGGGTTGAGGGCCTGAATCTTTTCTTTTCCGGAGACAACCTTGGGTCGGCCAACATCGGAGGTATGATGCAGAACCTGACGCTGGAGATTCGTCAGATCGACCACGTCGCTATCGATCAAGCCGAGCGTGCCGACTCCAGCCGCAGCCAGATACAGAGCGGCAGGTGAGCCGAGTCCACCGGCGCCGACGATCAGAATCTTCGCCTTCGCCAGCTTTTTTTGCCCCTTGCCTCCGACTTCCGGCAGCAGGATATGGCGGCTATAGCGGTTTATTTGCTCTTCGGTGAAGTCCATGATTTTGTTCCGGCTAGTGGCTAGAGGCACGGGGCTAGAGGTGTTTCGAGACTGGTTGCTTCTTTGCCGCCTCTTGCCACTCGCCTCGTGTCTCGCACCTAAATATTAAAATACTTTTCAATACTAATATACCGCTCACCGGTATCGCATAACACAGTCACCACATTCTTGCCTGGACCGAGTTCCTGCGCAACTTTTTGTGCCGCAAATACGTTGGCGCCGGCTGAAATCCCGACGAGCAGGCCTTCTTTCTTCGATAGGGCCTTGGCCGTTTGATAGGCCTCATCGTCGCTCACTATAATGACGCGGTCGAGGATCCTCTGGTTCAACACCTTCGGGATGAACCCAGCGCCAATCCCTTGGATCTTATGAGGACCTGGGTCTCCACCTGAGAGGACAGGTGAACCGGCTGGTTCGACGGCAACGACCTTTACGTGTGGATTCTTTTCCTTGAACACCTCACCGCACCCGGTAATCGTTCCACCTGTCCCTACCGCCGCGACAAACGCATCGATCTTGCCATCAAGAGCGTCCCAAATTTCCGGCGCTGTCGTCATCCTATGCATAGCCGGGTTTGCCGGATTCGAGAACTGATCCGGCATAAAATATGTCGGGTTCTGAGCAATGATGCTTTCGGCCTCGCGGATCGAGCCCTTCATGCCTTCCCAGGCCGGGGTCAACACGAGTTGTGCACCATAGGATGAGAGGAGGCTTGCCCGTTCCATGCTCATGCTTTCCGGCATGACGAGAATCAACTTATATCCACGCACTGCCGCCACCAACGCGAGGCCGATCCCCGTATTGCCGCTCGTGGGCTCGACGATCGTTCCGCCTGGCTTCAGCCTGCCCTGCCGTTCCGCCTCATTGATCATGTTGAGGCAGATCCGATCTTTCACACTGCCGCCGGGATTGAAGAACTCGACCTTGCCATAGATCGTCGCTGCATCAGGAGGCGACAGACGGTTTAATCTGACGAGCGGCGTTTTGCCGATCAGCTCGGTAATGTCTTTGTGGAGGACCATCGTCATCGGCCGCCACCCATGTAGAACAGGAATTCGATCTGATCACCCTCTTTGAGGGTAGTGGTGGCGAGATGGCTGCGCTCCAACATTGCGTCATTAACCTCGATAGCGACCATCTGGGGTTCAATGTTCTTTGCCTTGAGAAGGTCGAGGACGGTGCCCCCTTGAATTGTCTCGGTTTTCCCGTTGATTTTGACCTGCATGCAGCTCCTAATTTGGCCTAGAGTTTCAGGAATTTCAAGAGGTTAACAAAGACTCTTCGATATTGTCAAGGTAACTGGTCCGATCGTAAGTTGCTTGACTTTGCTCCCGGTCCACGGCCACTATGCCGCTCTTTGGAGACGGCCTCGATGTGGAAGCAAAATTTCATGTTTCGCGCTAGCGAGGCGACGCCCCTCAAGGAGTCCGAACAGGAACTCTTTCACGAGACGGACCCCGCCATGGACAGTGCCGGGCTGCAGTTAGAGAAGTTTTTATCCGTATGGATTCAAGGGGAGGGGAACGACGAAAAGCCGTCAGCCTATTCAAGCCTCTATGTCCGCACCGCTACGTTGGATTTTCAAAAACGGGTCGGATTCCTCCAGCCTCTCCAGGGTCGGTCCCATCAAATCAAAGCACTCCTCACACCGGGGCAGAAACACTTTCTCCGTGACTGGTTGAGTCGCCAGGCGCCGCAAGCGTGGGAGGCCTCGGATGACCACTTTCGGGACCTGTTTGAAGTCGAATGACCCCTAGTATCAGCCTTGTCAGATTCTATTCTCTTGTAGTCTTTCTGTGGCTCAGTCTGCTTGTGCTTGTCCCAGCGATCCTTCCGGGATTGTCCTCAGCGACAACCATCGAGGTGTTGTATGCGCCGGAAGATGCGCCGTTGGATCACGTTATCGCCCTCTACAATCGAGCACATCGATATCTGTATGTTGCGGTGTATGGCTTGAGTAATCCGCGTGCGGTCGAAGCCCTCGTGGCGGCGAAAAAACGAGGAATCGACGTGCGGATCCTCACAGACCGGGAACGATTGGACGATCCGAAACAGCGGGCAGCGGTGAACACACTTCGGTTAGCCGGTATCCCCATCCGGGTGAATCATCACGACGGATTGATGCATATGAAACAGGTGGTGATGGACGATGAGATCAATGCGTCCGGTTCCATGAACCACACGACGAGTGGCAATCGCTATAACGATGAACGGCTCGATGTGATCACCGATAGAGCCATCACGGCTAGAGCACGCGATAAGTTTCTTGCGATGTGGAATGATCGTGAACGGTACCAGCCTTGGGTAGAAGGACAGTAGGAGTGGCTTCACAACTGGAACAAGCCGACGTCGTGGTGGTAGGGGCTGGTGGGGGAGGCGCGGTACTCGCACTCGCGCTTGCGCGGAAAGGCCTCCGCACGGTCGTACTCGAGCAGGCTCCTGGGCCTCCAACCGGATTGCGAGGCGAGATTCTCCAACCGAATGGACAGCAAGTCCTCGATCGTCTCGGCGTCTTGCAGTCATTACCGCCCGACTCGACGAAGACGGTCCGTCACTTTCACTTTCTTCGGACCGGTGGCCGCCGTCTTTGCAGCGTCGATTACGGAGAGTTGCCCGCTCCTTATAATCGAGCCATCGTGACCTTGCCGAACGTCGCTCACCACGCAATTCTCGACGCAGTACAACGACAACCGTCGGTCTCGTTACAGTACGGGACCTCATTTACGGGATTAGTGCGCGAGGGGGCGAAGGTGGCGGGAGTCAAGGCTCAGGCACAGGACGATCAGCTGACAGTAAGGGCCAAGGTCGTGGTCGGCGCCGACGGGGCCTTCTCAAAAGTCCGTGAGGCGCTGAAGATTCCCGCCGATCTGTACTTGTATCCCGACGCGTACCTGATCGCGATTCTGGAGAGCGCAGACCCACCCAAGGACTCCTTCTACTATGTCGGCAGGCACAAGATTCTCGGTCTGTTCCCGGCCGCCGGAAACAAGGTCTATCTCTTCTATATGATTCGCAGCGGATCGATGGAAGCGGTCAAGGCGCGTGGAATCCAGGCGCTCCGTAAGGAATGGATGGAGATCGATCCCCGATTTGAACCGGTGTATGCGAGCTTGAAGGATTGGGATCAAACGGCCTACTTGCCGACCGGACGAGTGAGGACGTCCACATGGGTCACGGATGGCGCGGTCTTAATCGGCGATGCGGCCCATGCCATGAACCCCCACGCCTCGCAGGGACGCATGCAGGCGATGGTTGATGCGATGATGCTGGCGGATATCTTGCCGGGCTGTCTGGCTGACGACGATTGCTCGGCCATCCGACTCAAGCCGTATGAAGAGATGAGGCGCCCGCAAGTCACGATGTTGCAGCGATTGGCGGATCAACAAGTCTTTTACTGGAACACGGGAAATCCGGTGGTCGCGTTCCTGCGCGATCGTGTGTTCCATACGTTGGATCGGAACGCGCGCTTGCGGTATCAAGTCCTATCGACGACAGCAGGCCTTCGGACGACGGCACCGTTAAGCTTGATCGATCGAGTGATCGCGGCGGGATTTCTGCCTGACATATGTGCCCATCAACGGCCACAACACTCAGTGCAGTAACGAGGAAAGATGGCGACGGCGGAACGAATCATCGAAGGCCTACCGGACGAGACGCAGAAGCTGCTGCATGCCTATGTGAAGGATGTGAAAGCGTTGTTCGGTGAGCAACTGGAAGGAGTGCTGCTCTACGGGAGTGCGGTGCGGGGTGAGTTCCTGGTTGGAAGATCGAACCTCAACCTTCTGTTGCTCGTATCCTCGTACGATCAAGCCGTGCTGAAAAAGTATGGCGCCCTTCATCGGCGTTGGAGTAAGGAACACGTCCTGGCGCCGCTTTTTCTTACGGAAGAGGAGTTGCGTGCATCTGCGCCGGTATTTCCGCTCGAGTATTTGGAGATCCAAGAGCAGCATCGAGTCCTGGGCGGCCGCGATCCCTTCGTCGGTTTTCGTGTGGACACCGCTCGGCTCGTGGTCGAAGTGCGGCAAGGACTCATGGCATCGTTGTTCCGTCTCCGGCAGCGGTATGTTGAAGGAAACGCCACGGACGATGCAGCGTTGGTCCTCATGTCACTGTCCATCACCGGCCTGTTGCCGTTACTCCGGGGAATTCAACGGATACAGGGTCGCTCAACCGTCTACCAGTCTGATGCTCTCATCAAGGAGGTGGCGGAACACTTGGGTCTGGATCTACAGGGAATGCAGGACGCACTGCTGCTGAAGCGAGGACAGATTTCACCAGGGCATAAGGAGATCCCACGATTATTCGAGCGATACCTCCAAGCGGTGACAACGTTGACGAACAAAGTGGCCGAGCTTGGTCGAGGCAGCCATCCATGATGATGTGGAGCGTTCTTCCCATTTTGGTCGCGCTCTTTGCTGGAAGCGCAGTCGCAGCGCCCTATGAGCGGCCCAAGATACAATTGCCCGATCCGCGGGGGTATGTGTCGGACTACGCCGGTGTTCTTGATGACGACTGGAAGGCCAGAATCCGGTCTGTATGCCAAGATCTCGAACAAAAAACCGGTGTCGAGATGGTCGTGGTCACGGTATCGACGATCAAGCCTTTTGCGTCCGCGAATGACTATGCCGCTGCAATCTACGAAAGATGGGGAATCGGGTCAACACAGCAGGAACACGGAATATTAGTGTTACTAGCAGTAGAAGAACGGCAAGCCGCGATGACGCTCGGACGCCAGATGTTGCCGGTCATTACACCCGCTGTCATGAATCAGGTCGGAAGCGAATATCTCCATCCCTCTATTGAGCTTGGGCATTTTGGCGAGGGATTGTATCGAACGGTTGTGGCTCTTGCATCTCCGGCGCAGGAGGTCCGCGTCGGCTCGACTGCGCATCGACACCTCAAAGGGCTCGGATTGTGGATCACGCTCTTGACCAGCCTCGGGGCCCTGCTCTTTTTCTGGTGGATCAGCCGGCCGGACTTGCGGCATCCGTATCGAAGGATTCAAAAAGGTGAGTACTGGGGGACGGGCCAGGGCGGGTTCGGCGGGAATTTGGGTGGATTTGGAGGGGGGACGAGCGGCGAGGGGTACAGATAGGGTGGCCTGTGCGAGCAGTGTTAATCCTAACAGTTCTTTCGATTGCCGAAGTTTTGTCCGCTTGGACGGATGAGACGCTGGCACAGGTGACGATCACGAAAGTCCCGGTCAAAGTGACGACGCAGACCTTCGACCCACGGCGGCCGCCACGTACCATGCCGCCGTTGACACCGCCGGAAGAGGCGGTGTGCGCCTCTGATTTTCTTTCCGATGCGAGTGTTGGAGGACAGGCTGAGCAGATAGATGCAACACACGGAAAATTGAGGATCAACCAGGTGCGAGTCACGCTTCAGCTCGACATCACCATCTGGTTGCCGAAGAATCCGCCCAAGACGACGGTCGACCATGAGGACGGGCACCGGCAGATTTCGGAATATTATTATCGGAGCGCTGAGATGGTCGCTCAACGGATCGCAGAACGGTATGTCGGAAAAGTCATTGATCTCAGTGGACGTGATCTGCGTAAGCTTGCCAGTGCAGCCCTCAAAGAGGCAGGAGCGGAGATTACCAGCGAATACAACAAACAGATGCCGGTCGAAACGACGCAGGCCCGGTATGACAGCATAACCGAGCACAGTCGACGCGACATTCGGGTGGCTGATGCTGTTGCTCTGGCGTTGAAGGAAACGTATCCGTTTCGTCCTGCGGCCCCTCCGCTCCCACCCTGAACCCACACCCAGCAATCATTGGGAAGCAAGTGATGAACCCTCGCATGACAATGCGATCGATCCTAAGGAACGACCATTGAGGACGAGTATCGGCTCTGCCTTCCCTATAGACTTTTTCCCCCCAAGCAGCCATCTAGCCTCTATCCGGCTGTCAGAGGTAAAATTAATCGTGTAATTCTTCAGGAGCGTTTTGGCCGTGACTGGAAGGAAGCGTATGGAGAGAATACTGATCGGTCTTCTCTCTCTACTGTCACTATCAGGCTGTGGCGTTCTACTTCCCTACATGTACGATGCGCAGAAATTAGATGACGGCTTGGTTCTTTCCATGCCGAAGGAACAGGTGTTGAAGAATTTGGGTAAACCAGACCGCGTCGTTCAGGATGATGGGCAGCAAATAATCTGGGAGTATCGGTTCTATCCAAAAGGGGAGTGGGCCGGGTATTTGGCCCACTGTCCATTTTTCCCGAACTGCTACTTCCCGGCGGAATCCGCGAGCCCGTATTTCGTGGTTCTGCAGGACAATCGTCTCTGTATGTGGGGGACTCCGAATACGGTCCGTCCCTTGGTTTCGTGGGCCTGTGAAAAGGGTGCAAGAACAAACAGAGAAAGTTCCGTCAGGCCGAAAATCCTGGTCTCAGTGATTCCGGTCTTCATGCCTCCGCCTATCACGCCGCTGCCTCAGCGTATTGCGATCGTCCCCACCGCAGGATCCATCGACAACGAAATCAACTCATGGCTGGACCTCACCCTGAATTTCTTGCGGTCTCGTCACCGGGAATTAGTATTGGTCGAACGGGAGGATTTGCGAGCGGTGCTTGACGAGGTGGGTATTCAATATGGTGGACAGGTCGATGACGATACTACGATTCGCGTGGGTAAACTTGTCGGTGCGGACAGTCTGTTGACCTATCGCTTGATCCTGCCGGACGATACTCCGTCGGTGTCCGCCGCGTTCGAACTGCGCTTGTTTAACGTGGAAAGCGGTACCACAGTCTTCCGTCAAATGACGTCGGCAAAGCAATCTTTCTCCTCTGAAGCGGCTGCGGTCACAATGCGGCTGAATACGCCAAAACCTCTCACTCGTCGTCCGGCGATCGAGGAGGCTGCCGCCTATGGATTGGCTGCTCTCACGGCGGCTTTTGGCGATAATCCTCTGGGGGTGGTCTCTGACTATACCTGGACCGGTGAGGGAATAAAGCTCATCGATGTCCTCCAAGGAGGTCCGGCCTTGCGCGCGGGGCTCAAACCGGACGACCAAATCCTCAAATTGAATGGTCAGCCGTTAGGCAGTTGGGCGGACCCGGTCTCGCTCCCCGCACAGCTGACAGTCAGCCGCGATGGTGAGCCCCTGGAGATAAGCATCAGATAAATCTCGGCTATACAGGATCGACGACATCGAGAATCGACGATCGGGGCTTAGACAATTTTCGATTTCGAAGCCTATAGGGTAGTGGTCCAAAACAGTTCTCGAGCTTGTCGAAAAACCTTCCGGATCTGCTCTCCAGTACTCCGAGAAATTGCAAAGGTCCTCTGTGACCATATGAAGTGTCCAAATCAACGGCTTTGATCGAAATGGTGCAAGAGCGACGATCGCTAGGCGGAATATTCCAAAGTCTTTTCCCTGCGCTGATCATCGTTTTTCTGATTGGGGCGGGGTGTCATAACGCTTCAGGATTCGTCGAAGGCACCACGATTGGCATCGCGGCGCATAACCCGAACGCATTTCCCGTGATTTTCTTCAACACGTATACAGGTGAGGGGCTGGCGACATTTCCGGAAAATGAATGGACCACTGTGGATGTGACGGGCATCATTCCGGACGGTGTCAAAGCGATCTACCTCTCCGGTCTTTTGATTATTACGCACGGCACGTTGGAGGAGATCTGCAATCTGACGTTGGCCTATCGCGATCAGGGAGAGACAGGGGATTATCCCTACATCGCCCAGACCGTTGAGACGGTGGTCAATGGTGGAGCGCGCACCCCACACTCGATCTGGGTTGCGGCCCATGACGGTAAGTTCCAGATCAAATGGCGAAGATCGACGACAGGCAATTGGCCTGAGAATTGTGCCTATGGCATCAATCTCAACCTTGCCGGATACCTGCGCTAGATCAGGCGTGCTTTACAGAGTGTTTTGATGTGTCCCAAAATCCTCCCGAGAGGCCGTGTGCTGACTTGAAATATTTCGCTAGGCTCTGAATAGAGTGGAGGGTGGTCCAGAAACAAATCATTTTGAACGAATTCCAAAACAGTGATATTGACAGCGGAAACAGGGAATTGTCTTCAACGAAGGACGAGACCGAATGCGAAACAAATTGGTCATACTGGTACTTCTCGGCGGCGTCGGCTGGTGGTTTTGGGGGAGGACTCTGGAACCAGTCCGAGTGATCTGCGCCCAACTCGAAGCGATCGACAGGGCGAACTACATGCAGGCGTACGACTACCTCAGCTCGGTGGCGAAGTGGCAACTGACGGCAAACGATTTCGAGGCTCTCGCTCGGGCAACCAGTGTAGTCTCGAAAAATTATGGGAGCACCTTCCTCTCGCGGAACGTTGAAAATAATGTCGCGACCATCAGCGGCACCCTTGAGGGCTTGGATGGGCAAGTCCGCGAGGTCCGCTATACCTTAGTCAAGGAAGGTAACCGTTGGTTGATTCAAAGCTTCACGTGGCCATCGCCACCGACCGCTGGGGAGATACGGCCAGGGAGTCCATAGCAGTCGATTTTGGCATAGCTAAGTAGCTACTTAACGTTCCTTACATCTCGCGGACTACAAGATAGAGAAACCTCAGCACGGCCGCGTGCAATGTCAATTTGTGTCAGCCTGCAGCGAAATTGTCCAACCTTTTAGGTTTGAGGAGGGCATCGCAAAATGCCAAATCCAACACGTATTCGTGCAGATGCCACTCGGAGACAAATTCTTCAGAAGATGCTATCAGGCGCGATTGTTGGGGTTGCCACTCAGGCTGGAATCGGGCTGGCTTTTCCTCAAAGGAGTTATGCCCAAAGGGGTCTGAGCCCCGAGGCAGCTCTGCACCAATTACTCGCAGGCAACCAACGGATGGTCGCTAATCAGCCAACATCGATTGAGCACGATCTGGTCATCCTGAGAGAGCACACCGTCGATAAACAAGAGCCCTTTGCGGGAGTACTTGCCTGTGCCGATTCTCGCGTACCTGTGGAACTCATTTTTGATCAAACGATTGGCCACATCTTCGTCACACGAGTAGCCGGGAATATGGTAACGCCCGAGGTTATCGCCGGCCTCGAATATGGAGTTGCGGTCCTTGGGATCAAAGTGCTTGTCGTGCTTGGCCATAGTGGATGTGGGGCAGTAAAGGCAGCGATGAACGCCAACGCGGCACCTGGCCAAATCAGCGCCTTGTACCCGCACCTTCAGCCAGCAGTGGAACGATCTGGCGGTAACCTTGGTAAGGCAATCGAAGCCAATGCACGGGTTCAGGCTGACTTGCTGCGTACTTCCTCTCCAGTCATCCGGGGCGCGATCAAGGCTGGCGAACTGAAAGTGGAAGCTGCTGTCTACGATCTTGCTACCGGCAAAGTTACGGTGAGCTGACCCCCGGCTAAGATGCAAAACCCGTTGTTTCTGAACATTCGAAATAGAGTAATGAATTATTTAGTTTTCAAAGACATTGGGAAATTCAACTCTTCGAGGTTTTAGGCTCATCTAAAAAGGGACCTCACACTACTCTTTTCCACGGGCTTCTTGACGCTCACCCTTTGCAAGACCGCCATAAGATGATATGGTGCGTCTGAAATTGACCCTCGCTTCTCTTCATTCCTGACGGTCACTCCGCGCGTACCGCCTTAACGGTTCTTCAACGTATCGCAAAGGGAGTTTGTCTGCGTATCTTTTTGATCCACGTTCGTGACCCCCAGTTTTATGCCATTCCGGCCAAGGGCCGAGCGAAGAACGGCAATCTTCGCATCATGGGGTTTCCTCCCATCGGCATCATGTCGCTGTCTGCGGTCTTGAAACAAGCGGGGCATGACTGTGTGATGTTCGACCAGGCCAATCCCGATACGCCGAACGAGGTCATTGTACGGACAATCAATCACGACCAGCCGGATCTGGTGGGTCTTAGCTTTCTGAGTACCACGAGCTACCCCTACGCTAAAATATTGGCCAGACAAATTCGCGCGAGTAATCCGAAGGTGAAGCTGGCGTTTGGGGGCGTCTTCGCCAGCCTAAACGCGCCGCTCGTGAAGCTGCAATGTCCGGAAGTGGATTTTGTGTGTCGTGGCGATGGAGAGCAGCTGATTCTTGACCTGGTCGGACGATTGAAGGATCCCGAAGGCGTCTTCGGCCTCACGTGGATGAAAGATGGCAAAGTGGTGCAGAACCCCGGACGCCTGGTCGAACGCCATCTGGACCAATGGCCGTTTCCAGACCGGGACAGCCTGATGTTAGATTTCATCGAGTCGATGCCGCTTGATGTTCCTGCCGTGCTCTCCATGGAACGCTTCACTACCATGCAGACCTCCCGAGGATGCCCCTGGCCTTGCGTGTTCTGCGACATTCCCATCTTTAATGAAGGGAAGTGGCGTGCACGCAGCGCACAGCATGTCGTGGCAGAACTGAAGCATCTTGAGGAGCAGGGGTACGGATCCGTGTATTTTGTGGACGATCATTTTCTCCTTCAGCCCAAGCGCATCGAAGCCATCTGCGGCGGTATCGTAAAGGAGGGACTCAAGATCCAGTGGGGCATCGAAGGGCGAGTGGACTCCGTCGCCCAGCACCTGTTTCCTGCCATGGCTGAGGCCCACTGCCGGACGGTCATGTTCGGGATCGAAAGCGGGAGTCAGAAGATCCTCGATCGCCTGCACAAAGAGCAGACGCTGGACGAGGTCCGAACAGCGGTCACCAATGCCAAGCAAGCTGGCATCGAAATCGTGCACGGCTTTTTTACGGTCGGCAATCCCGATGAGACAATTCTCGATATGAGGGCGACCTTCGACTTTGCAGCGACATTGCCCCTGGACACGTTTGGCTTCAATCGGCTGTGTGTCTATCGCGGGACGCCTTTGTGGCAAGAATATGTGAAGCGCGGATTAGTGAACGAGGTCACGGACTGGTACAAGTATTTTAAATGTTCTGAGATTGATCCGACCTGCCTGCCGGGGGAGACCATTAACCAAGTTAGGCAAGAAGGTCTCAAACGACTGTTTCTCTACAAACTCACGCGGTACCCCCTTCAAACGTACAGGTTATTGCGTCGTTTCCTTCGGTATATGCCTGCACGTGACGTCCTCTATCTCATCATCAAACCGTTTCTCGGACAAACAAAGGGAGCCACAAAAGCAGAAGTGCTGTCGCGAGCGGTGGAGCACGCCGATATGAAAGACGCAGCGGCGCAGCTTACGCACCTCACCGATGACATGCTGCACCAAATCCTCAATGCCTCGCGGGCCGAGCGCCTCCGTATTCAACAGGAAGCGAATGGAGCCCGTGAATTGCCGGTTATCGCAACTTAAAGGCATACCGTATTCTGGATGAGTGCATCCTATGAACCGTTTGTGCTCATTTTGTGCTCAACTCCACCTCACTCCAGCCTACTCCAGCCAACGTTCGAGATTTCGCTAAACCTTGGCTGGAGTGAGCCTGAGTGAGCTGGAGTAGGCCGGAGTAGGGTCAGGGACACGGTTTCCTAAACCGCGGCTCCGTTGTGCAACTTTGTGATGTGGACGAGGGCGATACGATCCCTCAAGAGCTGCCTTGTGAGTGCTTGAGGGTCTTGGCACAGGTCGCTAGTAAGGTGCAACTGTCCGTCGAGGGACGATCCGGCCTTCTTCGAGGTCTTGCAAGTCGGACCAGGCGTTAAGGTCGGTTCGTGAAGGATCGACGGCGTTGCGGCACTTGTTGAAGTACTCCTGCTTTTCTGGTGTGCTCGGGCCCCGATTCAACATCATCCGATTCCATTCTTCGAGTTCTGCGGAGACGTGGGGTTTCGCTACCCTGCGGAACCACTGGGCCACATCCTCATCGGTCGGATTGGCTTTGACCGTCTCCGTGAATTGGGTGTCAGTGATGCCGGCGAATTCCATCAGCCTGAGGTCCATCGGGCAGGGGTAGATGTATTCACCTTCGGTGCCGGCCAGCACGGCACGACATTTGTCGATCATGCGCGCAAGGTGCACGTAACCTTCCAACTTGAACCGCATGCTCCGCGGAAAGCTCTTCCTTAGATCCATGGCCTATAGCAGGCGATGATTCGCAAAGGTCAAGCTCTTCACGATCACTTGGCCGTTCTCGAAGGAAATGATCCGGCGAGTGGCCGGGAGGTCGGATGCACCGACGCGCACATGCGTGTCGGTAAAGCTTTCGACGTTGTTCAGCTTGCCATCTGCGGGCGAATAGTAATAGACGGTATACTTCGTCGTTAGGTTCTTATGATCTTGAGTGACCGCGCTTTCTTCCACGTTGATCGTGAAGGCAAAGGGAGCCATCCCATGATGAGCCATCGTGCGATTGATCTGCGTGATCCGGTCGTTCTTGAGGCGATAAAATGAATTCGATCCGTGGATGTTGAGTTTCGTACCGAGCGGATGGCCGTCTTCCTCGGCTGTCAAAGTATATTTCCCATCCGATTCTTCAAAACTGCGCGGGCCCCGATGCACAGCAATCATGCCGAGTTGTTCCTGCGCCCACTTCTGCACGTCGCCGTCAGAGAGTTGAACCGACACCTCACGAGGGCCTTTCACGATCACCGGCCCGCTTGTCTCTTTTCCGTTGATGTTCACGGTCAAATCGGCCGTAAACCCTTTAAAGTCTGGTTGCCAGCGGGCCGTCTTTTCAAAGGCTCGACGCAGCAGGTCGCGGGCATGAGGATCGTCGGCAACTGTGGTCTCTGGTTTGTGCTGGTGTTCCATGGTCTGGCCTCCTTGCTGAAATCACGTCGTCGTTCAAACAATCGTCGCTGAATTATACCCACGCAAGAAAAGAGACCACAAGGAGGTCGGACGCTGGAGGTAGTTAATTTGGCCTAGAACAATTGTGTTATTTCCGCTATACTGCGCGCCGCGCTGCGCCGAAAATCGACGGAAAGGATGGGCATGGAGAGACGTGCTGCCTCGCACACAGAAGAAGAAGAAATGAATCAACGCCGCCGACTCTTGAATGCGGCGAAAAAAGGCGATCAGAAAGCCATCAATCGACTCTTTGAGCTCTATCAGGTGCGTATTTTTAGCGGAGAGATGGTCAATAAGCTCAATCGGGCTGCCGGGTTGCACAAGCTCAAAGGGGCTCAACAGAAGTCGATCAAAGGGAAGGTTGCCTCGAGGGTGAAAACACGATCAACACATGGAAAGGGTCGTCCTAAGGCTGCGAAGCCAAAGAAATCGAAGAAATCTCACAAACCCAAGAAGTCCAAGAAGCGCTAGCCTGCCCTACTGGACCGATACCTTCAGTCCTCCTGCACCCAGTTTGGCCGCGATGTCATCCGCCTCCTTCAACGTTCCGGCGAACACCACCGCCTCACCGTCGTGGTCAATCTTCCAGGCCAGCTCGAATGCTTTAGACGAACTCATTCCCGGAATGCATTGGCAAAATAGGGTAATCACTTGCTGGTAAGTGTGACAATCGCAGTTATAGACGATAACTCGCGCTTCCAACCCATCGCCGGTTCCGGTCGTCGGTGTTTCCGCCGCATGTGGAACGGCTAGAGGGGGGGGCGTCGTAGCCATACGGGTGGAATTCTAGCAGACTTCTGGTAAGGGATTAATATCCTTGTCTCACCAGCAGATGGTTGGCCCATTTACGGCCATCTCGCCCGGCTGAATGCTCAAACAAGGCAAAATGGGCGGAGGAATCTGTGACCGTCTGGAGACCGTGCCTGTGGGCGAGGCGGTCGGTATAAACCAGAGAGGCCGAGGTTTTGATCAATGCCAGGCCGTACTCAAACCGATACCCTTGCTCGACCGTGAGGGGAACGGAGCTGAGCGCCTTGATGTCTTCCACTTGTAAGGGATATTGCTGAAATGCGGGCCCCATCAGGTTGAGGAGAGCTGCGGCTCCCGGTACCGTTGTCTTTCCGATCTGCATACTGTGAGTGAGATCGAAGAGTCCTCGCTGAAACCGACGGTCGTGGCACAGGGCTTGATGAAAGTGCCTGCGCCACGTGTTATCAGCGAGATCACGATCAATATCGGCGATGAGGTCGTTCGTGAGCGGGCCACTCACGTCGTATCCCTGGACGAGGCGGCTGTTGGCGACGAGGTCGGGAAAGTCCGCACCCATCCGATCCTGAAAGGCGGTCATGCCCGCCGTCGGCGTCAGACGCAGCGCCATGAAATCACGAAAATGGATTGTAGCGAATCGTGCCAGCAGCCGATGCAGCGTCTCCGGATGACACAGGTGAAACGGGTAGTACAGGGCATCTGGTTCGAGCGGCGGTTTCATCGACAAACGCCTGGCATCATGCTATAGGGGTTGCTCGTGCGACAAATCTTCACGTCTTGGCTCGATCTCCTGCTCGTCTTTGTTCCTGTCACGGTGGGGCTCGAACTGCTGCACGCCGATCCGCTGGTCGTGTTTCTTTCCTCAGGGCTCGCGATTATTCCCTTAGCCGGCTTGCTTGGACGTGCGACAGAGCATCTCACGTCCCACGTCGGTGCTGGAATAGGCGGATTGCTTAATGCCTCGTTTGGCAATGCTGCCGAGCTGATCATCGCCTTGGTGGCGTTACGCGGTGGATTGCACGATGTAGTGAAGGCTTCTCTCACTGGGTCGATTCTCGGCAACGTTCTCCTCGTTTTAGGGGCATCGATGGTTGCTGGCGGGGTGAAATACGAGCGACAGAAGTTTAACCAAACGGCGGCTGGAATGGGAGCCAGCCTCTTGCTGCTTGCTGCGGTGGGACTCATCATTCCCGCCCTATTTCATTTTACTGCGGCAGATAGCGGTGTCGCCATCGAACAACAGCTGAGTCTGGCGATTGCTGTTGTTCTGTTTACTATTTATGTCCTGAGTCTCATGTTTTCCTTGAAGACTCATAAGCACGTGTATAGAGGTGAACCTCATGCTGCCGATGATCTTGGAGAAAAACCATGGAGCAGGAACAAGTCGATCATGGTACTGGCCGGGGTGACCCTGTTGATCGCAGTCATGAGCGAGATTCTGGTCAGTGTCTTGGAGCCAGCGGCCCATCGTCTGAGAATGACGCAGCTATTTGTTGGGTTGGTTCTGGTCGCATTGGTCGGGAACGCGGCAGAGCATTCGACCGCTGTCATCGTCGCGCTGAAGAATAAGATGGATCTGGCACTCGGGATCGCGGTTGGGTCAAGTCTGCAAATCGCGTTGCTGGTCGCTCCCGTTTTGGTCTTTGCTAGCTATGCGGTCGGGTCGCCGCTCGATCTCATCTTCACACCCTTTGAAGTCGCTGCGGTCACGATCTCTGTCGTGATCGTCGGTTTCGTCGCGGTGGATGGCGAGTCGCACTGGATGGAAGGGGTCATGCTGGTCGGAGTCTACCTGATGCTTGCGATGGCCTTTTTCTTTCTACCCCCCTGACAGCTCACCACTTGTCCATGTCGATGACTTCGGTCGCATCCCACAAATTCTTCGACTCGGCTTCTGCCAGCGCCTTGAGGCGATCGGTCTCTGTTTCGTCGCCGAAGGTCTTCGACGCACCTGGTTTGGCGCAATCGGCGGCGGGATCAGCTGCTGGTTTGGGAGCAGCCGGCGACTTCCGTCTCCGCTTCGTAGGATCCATATTGACCGGCATCCGAACCTCCGTACAGGACGAAACTAGTTTCCACCCTGACCAGTAAGAATGTCAATGTCGGGGAAAGCCGGTCATTGACGCAACGCCGGTCGGTTGTTACAGTCGTCGCCCTATGCTGGATGCGAAAATCTGGTGGCCGCTGTTTCCTCTATTACTCCTGGTCGTGATTGTGTGTCTGACGTGGGCGCTCGTTCTCGTGGTTCGACGAGGCACCGATGCGAAAGCACGATGGCTCCAAATTGGGGCATTCGGCTGTTATGCTTTAGCAGCCGTATCGGCCATCGCGAGCGAGCGTGGCTTGGTTTCGGCGAACCTCCACCGGCCGTTTTCGTTATTGACGCAAATCTGCCTGTTGCTCGCATTACTGCACCATTGGAAATCGGGGCATCGTTCTCTACGATGGTTGAATGGTGTGGCGTGGGCTGGGATTCTGTCTGACGCGGCCTTGCACGTACTGATGGTCCGACACTGACAGGATGCTAAAAAGGTCACCCTTCATACTCACCACTCCGAGCGCGTCGAAACGTGCTTTGCTCGGCGCGTTGTTCTGGCACCCCTTTTCAAATCGGTGAAGCGTCGTTCGTGAAGCGTATCTCGCAGGTTGAAACCGAGGCATGAGCGACGAGATACGACTGACGAATTCAAGGACGGTTTTTGAACATCCTGTTCCATCATCTAGAAGAGCTTCTCTGCAACGGTATCGGCATATTGGCGGCCCTTGGCCGTCAGTCTGCTCTGGGTTCCTTCATCTTCGATGAGTTGTTGCGCACGCAGTCCCATCAATGTCTCGCGATGGCCGTAGTGCAAGGCGTGTGCTTCGAGCGCTTGTGTGGGAATCCCCTGGACCAGACGTAACCCAAAGACGACGGCATCGCGAAGCCGTTCATGGTCGGACAGCTCTGTGTAACCTTGGACCGGCAGACGATGTTCACCCAATGCGCCGTTGTATGCCGTCAAGTCAGCGATGTTTCCGAAACGGCTTCCATCGACGTACGACTGGGCGCTCGGACCAAGGCCAAGATAGGCCCCATTGGTCCAGTACAGAAGATTGTGTCGGCAGACATAACCAGGCTTTGCGTAGTTGGAAATCTCATATCGTTGGAAACCCGCTCGGCGGAGGAATGCGTCGGCCGTTTGGTCCATCTCGACCTGTCGTACTTCATCAGGAGCTGCAATGACCTCGCGCGCGATGTTCCGAGCCAGCGTCGTTCCTTCTTCTATCGTTAACGCATAGCAGGAAATATGAGCGGGATCGAGCTGAACGACACGGTCAAGAGATTGTCGCCAGCTTTTCAGGGTTTGTCCGGGCAAGCCATACATGAGATCAAGATTGATATTCGTGAACCCCGCAGCGCAGGCCCTCGCAACTGCACGGATGGTGTCCTCGGAGGAACCGGGTCGCCCGATTGATAGAAATTCCCGGTCGTCCATGGATTCCGCGCCAAAGCTAATTCGGTTGAAACCTGCTCGAACCAGTCGTACAAGGTCTTGTTCCGAGACCGTTGCAGGATGGGCCTCGATTGAAACCTCGGCCTCGGGAATGACCACAAACGCCGCCCGAATTTCTGTCAGGATACTTTCTAGTTGATCGGGGGCAAGTGTCGTCGGCGTTCCGCCGCCGAAATAGATGGATTGGATCGAATGGGTTGCTGCAAGATCCTGGGCGCCATAGAGACGGATCTCGCGCCGCAAAGAGTCTACAAATGTACCTGCACGGCCGTCCCTGTAGGTTTCCAGATAGAAGGCACAGAAATCACATCGTTGGCGACAAAAAGGGACGTGGAGGTAGAGACCAAGCGGCGTCTGCGACATGGTTAAAGATTGAACGGTTGTGGTTTGGAGAAGTCTCTCGACAGTACAATCTCAATTTCATCAATGGGAGACTTGCCTCGATTGCGGATGTGGGCATTCCAACCCGGATGTTGGCGCAGTGACGCAAAGAGGGCCTTGATGACATCCGGTTTCACTCGCGATTCCCAATCGCGAGTCCAAACCATGTGATCTTCGTCGCCCTCGTATTCATCGGGGAACGCAGCTTCCAAACTGAAGTGAAGAGTGAAAGTTTTTTCTTCCTGATACATGACTCCTCGACGGGGCGTTGCGCCAACCTCAGCCGCAACCCTATAATATGGCATCACGAAGGAGAGTTGCGATGCCTATCTTCGAATATGTCTGTCAGGATTGCAATCATCGATTCGAATTACTGGTACAAGGCTCGACGATCGTGGCCTGTCCGCAGTGTAAGGCGACTACGGTCGCGAAACAATTCTCTGCTTTCGGGGTCGGAGCCACGACAAGTTGGGCCACGTCGAGCGGACCCGGTTCCTGTGGGACCTGCGGGGACCCTCGCGGGCCAGGTTCGTGCTCCATGAATTGAAGGATGATGGAGCCAGGCGAACAAGCTCTCCAGCGTGCGATCAGTGCTATCTCACAGTCGGATCCTCTGATCAAATTGCTCGAGCAGGTGAGGATGGGTCGGATGCAGCGTTCCGATGCAGGCCTCCGCGCCATTGCAATCGCGTGGTTGGGCACGTATCAAAAAGTCATCGAAGCAGGCGCGCTGTCGCGGCAAGCTCTTCGGAGGCTCGATCCCACACCTCGGCTGACAGTTCTTATTGAAGAGGGAATGCTTCCCAGCGATCATCATGCTGTGACAGCGCTCCGTTCTAGTTTTGAATCCGCCCTTCAACGTGCCGCCGAATGATGGCACAGCCGTGAAGACTCTGGTCCTCGGAGTTCTGGCGATTGTTTCTACGAGCGTGGCCATCGCGTGGGGACAGGAAGTCGCGACGACGCTGCCGCTTCTGGTGAGCAAGGCGACAGATCTCCGCACCATTCTTCCTCCTGACACGCATCTTCTTATCGAAACATCGGCGATCGAGCAATTTTTGGTCGAGCTCGATGGAACTCCGCCAGCGTGGGCAACAGTGTACGGGCACGGGCACCATGACCCGGGCCACGATGATCGCTTATTCAATCTGAATCGAGAACGGGATGGGTTGAGAGAGGGGAAGCCTGCGTTGCAATGGTCTATAGCATTTGTGTGGCCAGGTGCACTGTCTCATTATGAGTTGGCAAGCGGGGGGTTCAGCGTCGCCGTTGGTCCCAAGTTTAACCCCACGCGCTGGGGAATGGTCCGGTTCAAGCCGGAAGATCTGCCGGGCAACCTTCTGGCGGTTCCGGATCCAAGGACGCGGGACATGTTATTGCGAGATTTGGAGACCAAACAGGCCATCGACATCACTGTAGTCATGACGGGTCGGCTTATCCCTCAAGAGTCGATCGTATACGACTTTTCCCACGACGAAGAAGGTCTCGGGCTCATCATGCCGGTGGTGCGGATTGAGAGAATTGACTATTTGCTGGAAAGAGGAATTGGTGAGGGTGCCAGCCGTTCAACGAAGTGACCGGTGTTGCGCGGAAGACAAGCAGTGAGCTTACGTATGGTAAGTGAAGCACTCATCCACGCGCGGGAAGGACTATGTGAAACGCTCGTACGCCAGAGTACGGGAATTCGTTCTGTCAACCTTCAGTAGTGTTCAACTCGTCCTGGCTCACCCTCAAATTGACCTGTGCAGTAGTACCCATCTCCTTTAACACGCCGGATTGCAGCGAGTAATGAGTTTGGGTGAACCTTTCCGGCTATCATGGTCACGTACACATGCCCTCGCATCGTTTGGAAATCTACTTCCGTAACGCCTGGAACATGTTTCAATTCCTTCTCAAGGTCCATCTGATAAAACCCGCAGTACTTTCCGCCGAGTCTGATATTTACCGTCTGCTGCGCCGCTTCGGTTGCGCCAGAAAAAATAACCGCCCCGAGAGCGACAAGAAAGGCAAGATTCAACCAGTGTTTCATAACGACCTCCTCCCGCTGAGTCCACGCCTGTGCTGAGCCGCGCGGAGTCCTAACCTCCTAAGTAAAAAATTTACCACGTTTTCAGTATTTGTCTTGCCAACGGCCTTCAGGAATCGAGGAGGTATTCGCTGCGATGCTTGACCTATAACTTATTGCTGTAGCAGAGTTTTTTCGGATGAGCGGTCTGTGCGCATCCGCTCTATTGTGTTTGTGGTGCAGGCAGAATATCCCGTATTCTGGAAAAAGGAGCCACATGACTCTTTTCCTCGGAGCATGGGGTAGCTTCGAATATATAGGAGCTTGTGTGCGATCAGCCGGCAGCGTCCAGCTTCAAAATGCATCATTCGCGCAGCGAAATCCTGTTCCGCTGGGGCGACTGTCCATCGTACCCCAGTCACGGTCGGTCGTGCGCAGGCTCACTGCTGGTTTCAGCCACGATCCGCCACGCATGGATTTAATGGCGCCGCGTTCCGGACCGAGTGGATCAGAGAGGGGAGCCGATCGATAGTAATTAGGGTCATACCAGTCCTGTACCCATTCGGCAACGTTGCCAGCCATGTCGTAGAGGCCGTACGGACTGAGACTTTGAGGGAAACTGCCGACAGGCATTGTTAGTACTTCCCCCTTGATGCCTTTTTCCTTGGCCAGCCTCGCGCCTTCGCCCCTGATCCAGAAGGCTTCCCAATCAGCGCCGCTGTTGAATTCAACCGTGCGTTCCGCCCAGTAACTGGCGCTATTGGCTTTCGCGAAGTCCCAATCGTTTCCCCAGGGATAACGCCGTGCGTCAGTTCCACGTGCCGCTTTTTCCCATTCCGCTTCCGTCGGCAGACGTTTCCCCGCCCAATGGCAATAGGCAACGGCATCATTCCAACTCACGTTGACGACTGGATGGCGCTCAATCCCCGCCATTGAAGTCGCGTTGCTCCAGAGTGTCGAGGATGGATTGGCATTCTCAGGAGTGCGGTGGCCCGTCGATTTGACGAACAAATGGTAAGCTTCATTGGTAATTTCATGTCGATCGATGAAAAAACTGCTCAGATACACACGACGCTGCGGCTGTTCATCGGGAAGGTTATCAGTACCAGCAGGAGATCCCATGAAGAATTCCCCTGCGGGAACCAAGGCCATGTCGTCGGGTATGTCCGAACTAATTGCCTGCTGATGGCTGATGATTACGAAGAGTGTCAGCGTGCCGAGGATGCGGCATATCATCAGGGCTTCTTAAGTCCGCAGGCGATGGCGACGGCGTCGCGATAGGCCAGCCAAAGCTTCAAACTTTTCTTGAGGCAACGGAGGACTGCCTGTTGCCGGCCGCGGGCTGTGGATTGGCCTACCACCATGTTGTACGCATCATGCCGATGCCCAGCTTCGACCATTTGATGGGAGCGGATGAGATCCATATGATCTGGTGAAAGGCCATGGAATTGCACGAGAGGATGATGTTGGACTGTGGATTCAATTTCTTCAGTGGTTTTCGGTTTGGACGGCTCAAGGATCTCCTGCCGGTCTTTTACGCTGCCTTCAACAAAAATTGTGAGCGCTGCGGCGCCGATTACCCAGTCCCTGTGGCTCGATACACGGTCGAGCCAAGCGCGGTAGGCGCGACTTGCCGGCAACAAACGGATCGCGTTAAAGGAGTCGGCCTGAAAGCCCAATCCCTCCATCATGGATAAAAACAGCTCCGGGTGTGACTTGCCGAGCGATAACCCGCCGGTGTCTTCCTCGTAAATGTTTTCCGCCAACATGCGACGCACGGAGGCCGGAGGGTTGCGCCCGTGAATCCGCGCGAGAAAGACGGGGAAATCACGGACATAGACTGCATATTCTTGCTGAAAATGGACACGGAGTTGGAGCGTATCCAATTTCCCGCTGGCGAAGGCAGGCCATGCCCAATGGTGTTTGCAGTCCATGATGCGCAGGATTTCCTCTTGAAAATGATTTTTAGTCAAAGGACGCGTCATCGTCTCTTGCCTTCCCTCATGAGAGCCAGCTACACTTTTGTCGTCGTGAGCGTGATGGTATGAATCAGATTACTGTGCAAAACCCCGACGAGATTCTTTCTCTGTTGGCCGATGTTTCATTGCGTGGGGACGGGTTTACGTCCGAATGCCTGATGGACTACGTGCTCGATGAGGGTTTCACAGAGCCCATCTATCTGAATGCCAGCGGAGAAGATCCCTTCGCCTATTATAAGGGTCAGCCGAATGCCTGGGCGGTCTATCAAGTTCGAGAATGGAAACGGGTACTCACGATTTCAGGAGGCCCCGGCAAACAACGTCGTGTTCAAATTACGGAGACTCCTTGATCGTCGATCAGTGTATGTGTCGAGGCGAAAAATTGCAACGAAATCGCGAGCTCTTGCTCCCGATGTATCGATGATAAAGGAAAGCAATCGATGTCGATGATTCGTTTGACGGAGCCTCATAGCTTGGGAGAGCTGGCCATCGTCAAGAGCTTACTGGAGAGCAATGGAATTCCGTATATCGTACACCATGAACATGTCAGCAGTTTATATCCCGGTATTCCCTTTCTAGGTACCATGGTCATGGTCGACCCCGTCGATCTGTCACGTGCAGAATTATTGTTGAGTCGGCTGCGATTGGAAGTGCGAGATGTGTCCAGCCAGGCCTAGGGCGGCCTAGCTTTGCGGCCGTGGGGTATGCGGGTTGGGGGGAGCTTGAGCCGGAAGGCGTTCCCCCGATCCTTGGAACCAACCGCCGACGAGCGTACCTTCCTCAAAGTACAGATAGCGGTGTTTCACTACCGAAGTGTTTTCCCAATCTTCAAAGATCCATTCCTCTCGACGGATACCGTCTTTCGTGAAGGTGGTATTGATGGTTTGAGGTCCTCCCCAGGCCTGTAATACTTGTTCTTTCGACATCCCGACCATGACCCGATGTTCTGCGATATGTTTTTGGAAGTTTGGATCGCGCAGTTGGGCAACAAGCGGCCATACAACCATGAGGAGTACGAAGACCCCGAGTCCTGCATAAATTGTGAGGCGAACAGGCCGCTGGCGGAGGAAGGGGGTCGGTTCGAGGGTGGCAGGGGTCGTTGCATCCATATGGTGATTTCTGCGGGTGCTTAAACGGCAGTCAGATTCAGTCTGACGCATGCTAGCAACGGTGCTCGAGAGGAGTCAAGGACGAGAGCAGGTTTCCATCTATAAATCATGGAGATAAGAGTGAGGGCTATACTTAGTCTATTATGGCGATGATTGACGAATATTCGATGCGGGCAAGGGCATATCTCACCGTTCCCATGCTGTGCCTGGTGGGAATTCTGCTCTTAGGATGGTTGCTTCTTGGGTTTGTTCATGAAGCCTATGTGACGGCCATCTATTCCTACGTGGATGAGCAGGGCATGGCTGTCATGACGGACAACTTCAATAGCATTCCGGAGCGATACCGATCCAAAGTGAAGATCACGGAAACGTCGCCATCTTCTCATTCGACAGGCTCGCCGCTGGCGAATCTCCACAACTCCTTTACCCATTTGTCGAAAGATATGTTGAAGGGCATGAATGGACTGATACCGGACATTCCGGGCATGACGAACTATCAGTCGCAGATCCTGACCTATGCGGGGCTGATGGCGCTCGTGTGCGTTATCGCCATGTATATGAGTCGTGGCCAAGTCACGAAATTTCTTGCGCTTTGGTGTTTGGTCTTGTTAGGGCTCGCTACCCCGGTTTTGTTATACGTTTCCAAGGATGGTCCTGTCGAGGTCCTGAAGGGTAAGGCGGGAGAAATCCAAGAGAAACAACAAGACCGGCTGAAGTACGCTCAGTAATTTCCTTTCTTCTATTCTCTCTCCTAATTCAATCCGTGAGGGTTAATCCGCATAGCTTGGGACAGGAATTTTCTTTGTCTTTGGAGGCGGGGGAGTCAGCTGTTGTTGAGCGAATTCTTTGGAGTATGGGTTCAGGATGGGGTCATGAGTGAGACGCTGGCGCTGTTTCACGAGGTCGACGCTCTGGGTGCTGATTTCAATCCGATCGACTGGCGCTTTGGTAGTCAGAGGATCGGGAAGCCCCTGGAGCGAAAATAGCTGGTAGGCGAGCGACCAGTTGAGAGAGTCCTTCCCTTTCTCCTTCACTATAAACCGGGCGTCTGCTGACGGGTTGCCTTTGAACAGGAGAACCCAAATGTTTGAACGAAAGGCGGGAGTACGGGAATCTTCCGACGGCTTGAACTCAGGGACAAGCGAGGGAACTTGCCCCATCGGAACCGGAGGTGTGAACTCAATATCCACGAGACGAACATACAGGGTACGGTTCTCGTTTTGGTCGTTGGGATCCACGGCATAGCTGAAGGAATACCGGATATCGATTCCCTCTCGTTTGAACGTGTATACATCTTCGCCATTCTCGGGCGAGACCATTTGCCGAAAGTATTTTTCCCAATCCGCTATCGAATAGTAAGTGAAGACGCGCAGCGCGGACTTGCGGTCTCGGACAGCCTGCGGTTTACCGAGCTTCTCATGCAGTTCTTGTTGAGTGAGCCCAAGAAAGCCGTCCTCAAAATAGGGTGCCGCCTGAAGGCAAAACGGAGCACTCCAACTACGCACAATGAACAGAAAAAGAATAATTGGCAGACAGTTGATGGGTGAAGTTGGACGCAGGAGCAAGGCTTCTCTCCAGCAGGTGCTGGCCATCGTATCGGCGAGAAAAGGGCATGTCAAGGTGGAAGCCCCGCTCTTGCTTGCTGGTCACGAATCCTTCCAGTATCATGACGCTACCCGGAACAGGGAGAAATCATGGCGGAAACTAAGTCAAAGGCATCATTGCTCGATGCTCTCCTGAAAGCTCGGATTCTGATCCTCGATGGCGCGATGGGGACCATGATCCAGCAGCGGAGGCTGGAGGAGGCCGCGTTTCGGGGCGAGCAGTTTAAGGATTGGAAGAAGGACCTCAAGGGCCACAATGATCTCTTGAACCTCACCCAGCCGGAGATCGTCCAGGACATCCATCGCCAGTATCTTGAAGCCGGCGCCGATATCGTTGAAACCAACACGTTCAATTCACAATCCATCTCGTTGGCCGACTATCACATGGAATCGTTCGCCTATGACTTGGCCAAAGCCGGAGCCGAGTGTGCGAGGAGAGCTGTAGCACAGGTTTGTGCTGCACAGCCAGGGCGACAATGTTTCGTCGCCGGAGCTATTGGACCCACTACAAAAACATCGTCGATCTCGACCGACGTCAATAACCCGGCAGCCCGTGGCACCACGTACGACGAGCTGGTGAGCGCCTATATCGAGCAAGTCCGCGGCCTCGTCGACGGTGGTGTCGATATCCTGCTCGTGGAAACCATTTTCGATACGCTTAACGCCAAAGCCGCGTTCTTCGCCATTGAGCGGTTCTTCGACGAGCGGAAGCTGCGGTTACCTGTAATGGCGTCAGTGACGTTTATTCAGGCTGGCAGCAATCGTGGGGTGACAGGACAAACAGTCGAGGCCTTTTGGAATTCGATCTCCCATGTCCCGTTACTGAGTGTCGGCATCAATTGTGCGCTGGGGCCGAAAGAGATGCGTCCCCTTATCGAGGAATTATCCCAGATTGCCCCCATCTATATGAGCAGCCATCCGAATGCCGGACTCCCGAATCCGTTGTTGCCGACCGGATTTCCGGAAACGCCGGACACGTTTTCCCCGCAACTCAAGGAATGGGCGAAGAACGGGTGGTTGAATATCGTCGGGGGATGCTGTGGAACGACACCGGCCCACATCAAGTTGATCGCAGAAGCCGTACAGGGGTTGCCTCCTAGAATTCCACCGTCGGTTGAGCCCTATACGCGCTTGAGCGGCCTCGAAGCCCTCACGATCCGGCCGGAATCGAACTTCGTCAATATCGGCGAACGAACCAACGTGACCGGATCGCCCGCCTTTGCCAAATTGATCTTGAGCGGCGACTATGACGGCGCACTTTCGGTGGCTCGGCAACAGGTGGAGGGTGGGGCTCAGATCATCGACGTCAACATGGACGAGGGCCTTCTGGACTCGAGGGCGGCGATGGAGAAATTCCTTCGGCTCGTGGGGTCAGAGCCCGATATCTCTCGTGTGCCTGTGATGGTCGATAGTTCGAAGTGGGAGATTCTTGAGACCGGCTTGAAGAACCTTCAGGGCAAGGCGGTGGTCAATAGCATCAGCTTGAAGGAAGGGGAAGCAAAGTTTATCGAGCAGGCGACTTTGATCCGACGATACGGCGCGGCCATGGTCGTCATGGCATTCGATGAGCGGGGTCAGGCGGACACCCTTGAACGAAAGATGGACATCTGTTCGCGCTCCTACAAGATTCTCACCGAGCGTGTGGGGGTTCCACCG
Organism: Nitrospiraceae bacterium; assembly: GCA_035623075.1. Classification (NCBI taxonomy): domain Bacteria; kingdom Pseudomonadati; phylum Nitrospirota; class Nitrospiria; order Nitrospirales; family Nitrospiraceae; species Nitrospiraceae bacterium. The sequence continues at coordinate 53,191 of DASPUC010000004.1, forward strand.
CAAGACATCATCTTCGACCCGAACGTGCTGACCGTTGCGACGGGGATCGAGGAGCACAATAGTTACGCGGTGAACTTCATCGAAGCCACGCGATGGATCAAGCAGCACCTTCCCTTGGCACGGGTAAGCGGCGGCATCAGCAATATCTCCTTTTCCTTCCGGGGCAACAACGTGGTTCGGGAAGCCATGCACGCGGCCTTTCTTTATCATGCGATCAAGGCCGGCCTGGATATGGGGATCGTCAATGCTGGTCAGTTAGCAGTGTATGAGGAGATTCCCAAAGATCAGCTCGCGCTCGTCGAAGACGTCCTGCTCGACCGTCGCCCAGATGCAACGGAACGTCTCGTGGCGTTTGCGGAAACGGTTAAGCAGAAGGGAAAAGCGGCGATTAAAGACGACGAATGGAGAACCGGATCGATCGAGGAACGATTGGCTCACGCGCTGGTCAAAGGCATCGCGGATTATATCGATCAAGACGTCGAGGAAGCTCGCCGGAAATATGCGAAGCCTCTTGAAATCATCGAGGGGCCGCTGATGGCGGGGATGAATGTCGTCGGTGACTTGTTCGGATCCGGAAAACTGTTCTTGCCACAGGTGGTGAAAAGCGCCCGGGTCATGAAGAAAGCCGTGGCCTATCTCCTGCCGTTCATGGAGGAGGAGAAGCAGAAGGTAGGCGGCGCCAAGTCAAATGGCAGGGTGTTGCTGGCGACCGTGAAGGGCGATGTCCATGATATCGGCAAGAACATCGTCGGGGTGGTGTTGGGGTGCAACAACTATGAAGTGATAGACCTCGGCGTGATGGTGCCGTGCGAAAAGATCTTGGCGACGGCTCGGGACCAAAGGGCTGATATCGTCGGCTTGAGCGGTCTCATTACCCCATCGCTCGATGAGATGGTGCATGTTGCCAAAGAGATGACCCGTGAGGGCTTCACGGTTCCGCTTTTGATCGGCGGCGCCACTACGAGCAAAGCGCATACGGCGGTGAAAATTGCGCCGTCCTACGAGCCGTCCGTGGTCCATGTCCTGGATGCGTCACGGGCGGTCGGTGTGGTGGGGAGCCTCATGAACCGGGGACAGAAATCCGAATTTGTCAGCCAAGTCCGGATGGACTATGAACGTGTGCGTCAGGCGCATCAGGATCGAGCGACGAAGCCGCTCTTACCGATCGGTCGGGCGCGAGCGAATCGTTTTGCATCTGACTGGACTATGATTGAGATTCCGGTGCCTTCGTTTTTGGGACTAAAGGTTATCAGCAATCAGCCGCTCAGCGAGTTAGTCGCCTTTATTGATTGGTCTCCGTTCTTTCACACGTGGGAATTGAAGGGAAGATTTCCGACAATTTTTGACGATGCGATAGTTGGTCCCAAAGCCAAGGAGCTGCATGACGATGCTCGTCGTTTGCTCGATAGGATCGTGAACCAGAAGCTTCTGACTGCAAAAGCGACGTACGGATTGTATGCGGCTGCGAGTGTTGGCGACGATATCCAGCTCTATGCCGACGAAACCAGGAAGGAACACTTGACCGTCGTCCATACGTTGCGACAACAGGCCAAAAAACCACAAGGACAACCGAACCTGGCGCTCGCAGATTTCGTCGCGCCGCGAGACTCCAGCCGCAACGATCATATCGGCGCCTTTGCCGTGACGGCCGGGATCGGCCTGGATGAATTGTGTCGACAGTTCGACAAAGATCACGACGACTATAACTCGATCATGGCGAAAGCGTTGGCTGATCGATTGGCCGAAGCCTTTGCGGAATGGCTGCACAAACGAGTGCGCGAAGAGTGGGGATATGGAAGAGGAGAAAAGTTCTCGAATGAAGACCTCATCCGAGAAAAATACCGTGGCATCCGCCCTGCGCCCGGCTATCCGGCCTGTCCGGACCACACTGAAAAGCGAGTCCTGTTTGATCTGTTACAAGCCGAGCGGAACACCGGCATTACGTTGACGGAGAGTTTTGCTATGCTGCCAGCTGCTTCGGTAAGCGGCTTCTATTTCGCTCATCCCGAGGCAAAATACTTTGGCGTGGGGAAGATCGGGAAAGACCAGGTTGAAGATTATGCCCGACGAAAAGGGATGGAGCTGCGCACCGTCGAACGATGGCTGGGCCCCAATCTGAACTATGAACCATCCGAGTCCTAGTGGACTCTCATGCCGAAAGCCCCACCAGCAGCGTCGAATTCAGAGGATTGCCGATAGCAGCGATCAGAGCAGACTTGACCGATCGGTAGCGCTCTTCAGCCCACCGGTTGAATTCCTCGGAGTCGCTGAAGACCAATTCCCAAGCCTTAGCCGCGTCCAACATCAGCAGCTGAGACGATTGATTATTCCCCGGAAAGTAGACGACGAGGACCGCGGATTTCCCTGTCAAACTGATATCCGTAAAGACATGCAGCTTCGCAGTCTGCGGGAATGAGAGATCGCGCGCCGCAGCTTCCACAAGGGGATGATACAACCGGTGGAGGAATTGCGAGGTCACTTCAAAGGCATTCGTGGTACCAAGAAGCCGGGGGTTCGGCTTTTCAGCGAACAGATTCTCCGTCAAGTAGGTTGCAGCTTCCCATGTCGGCATTTCACCGCAGGTCACGAGTGACTCACAGAGATAGGCGATCCAGTTTCTGGTCGTTGCCGGTTTCCGCACGGATGAGACCTTATTTGCCATGGGGGCAATCCTTTCGTCGCCTGAAGGACGATGATTCGGACCGAGTGCTGAGGCGGAGCTGAGGCGGCCCGTATGATGTATACGAAGTATAGCGCGGGATGAGAGAGGGTCAATGAAATGCGGGAATGTTGCTTACTGGTCGAGGCTCATGCCCCGAGGCGATCGGTCAGCGTACTGCTCGTGAATCCGTTTGATTTCGTCCAGGGAGGCGAAGAAGACATCGAGGAGTTCTGGATCGAAGTGCTCGCCGCGATGTTTACTCATGAGATCGACGGCATGGCTCAGTTCGAACGCAGGCTTGTAGACCCGTTGAGTGGTAAGAGCATCGAAGGCATCGGCGATTGCGGCGATACGTCCTTCAACGGGAATCGCTTCACCCCTGAGCTTCCGCGGATAGCCGCTGCCGTCCCAACGCTCATGGTGCGTCCAGGCGATCGTGGCTGCAACCTTCAGAACTTCGGCTTCCGAGCCACCGAGGATGCGGTACCCGATTTCAGCGTGTTGGGCGATCACGTTGAATTCCTCCTGGGTAAACTTGCCCGGCTTGAGGAGAACGTGATCGGGAGTGCCGATCTTCCCGATGTCATGCATCGGGCTGGCTGTCCGGATCAGATCGCACCGTTCGTTTGAGAGACCGTAGCGTCTGGCGAGCATTTCGCAGTAGTGACTCATCCGCTGAATATGTTGTGCGGTGGCACTGTCGCGGTATTCGGCTGCGATGGCCAACCGCTGAATAGTTTCTTCGCGGGAAAGGCGAAGCTCCTTCTCGCTTCGTTCTAACCATTCTAAAGCCTGCTGTAACGCCATCGTTCTGGTGCGGACGACGTCTTCCAGGTTCTCCCGATGGAGACGGTTTTCCATCTCAAGGCGTCGTCGGCGCAAAGCATTCGCCACATCGATCAGCACTTCGTTGGATTCAAACGGCTTGATGATGTAACCGAACGCGCCCATCTCGAGAGCCGCGTTGGCCAGAACCGAGCTGTCGAGCCCCGTGACCATGATGGTCGCCGTATGGGGATGTTCTCTGATGATTGCGCGAACAAGATCCATACCCGATTCACCGGGCATGTTGACATCGCACAGAATGAGCGCGAAAGGTTGTTCGTCCAAATGTTGGCGCGCTTCACGAGCATCCGAAGCCAAGATTGCTTCGTAGCCATGGGTCTGGAGTAGGTAGCCAAGCAAGCGGCGAATAGGTTCTTCGTCATCGACGACGAGAATACGTTTGAGGTCGAGAGCGGCTTGCTGGGAAGATCGATCCAACAGCAGGGTCATGGGCTAAGCGATCGAAAGCTCAGACGTCATATACTTATCGTGAGGTGTCTAGGGAACTGTAAAGCCAGGTGCACCTTTTGTGCCAATGAATTATGAGTTTTTGCGAATCTTGCGGGTGTACGCGTATGGCCTCGTACTTCTGTTTGATCAGAAACTCCGCAACAGGAGCGGAGTTTCGATGCGTTGTGACGGCATGAAGGAAATAGTCAATATTTGTCTCTTCCAAAGTGGAAGAACCGTGTACAGAATTCGTGCCGACGTCGCCGAAGAATTGTACGAAGGTGGTGTGGTCGAGATCATGGTGGTGTCACCTTGTGAAGACCGCGCCGCGGTTTCGTTGCGCTTTCAGCGGGCCTTTACTATAATGCGCGGCATCGTACACAGGAGAAGGCGATGACGACTGGCAGGGACTTATTGCGGGTTGATGGGCGTCGACGGGATCAGCTTCGTCCGATCAAGGTGACGAGAAATTTCATCAAACATGCCGAAGGATCTGTCTTAATTGAAATGGGCGATACCAAAGTCATTTGCACGGCATCGATCGAGGAAAAAGTGCCTCCGTTCCTGAAGGGCAAGGGAACGGGATGGGTCACGGCGGAGTACTCCATGCTCCCGCGCTCAACCCACGAGCGTTCGCCGCGTGAAGCAGTCAAAGGAAAACAGGGTGGGCGAACGCTGGAGATCCAGCGATTGGTCGGACGCTCGCTTCGAGCAGTCACAGATATGACTCAGATGGGTGAACGGTCCATCTGGATTGATTGCGACGTGATTCAAGCCGATGGGGGGACCAGAACCGCTTCTATCACCGGTTCGTTTATCGCACTCGCCGACGCGTTTGTCGTGCTCAAACAACGCGAGCTTATCAAAAAACGCCCTCTGATCGACTATCTGGCGGCGATCAGTGTGGGGAAGGTCGGAGGCGAGATTCTGGTTGATCTGGCTTATACTGAAGATGCGGCAGCGGAAGTCGACATGAATCTTGTCATGACCGGGCGCGGGCGTTATGTTGAGATTCAGGGTACCGCGGAGCGGACTCCGTTCGGGAAACAGGAGATGGACGAGTTTATGTCTCTTGGTTGGACGGCGATCCAAACGTTGACGGCACTGCAACAGGATTTAATTGGATCATTAGAATGATCAAGGCGACAATGGCCCGGGAACTTGTCCTTGCCACGCGCAATCGACATAAAGGAGAAGAACTGGCTGCTCTCTTGGGCGATTTGGGGATACGGATCAGAACCCTCGATGAATTTCCTGAAGCGCCGGAGGTCATTGAAGACGGAGCGACCTGTGAGGCCAATGCGGTGAAGAAGGCTCGGGCCATCGCCGAGGCGATAGGACTTCCAGCCGTCGCCGACGATACAGGGTTGGAAGTGGATGCGCTCGGTGGACGTCCGGGAATCTTCGCTGCCCGTTTTGCGGGTGAAGGCGCAACCTATGAGGACAATTGTCGGAAGTTGCTTCACGAGTTGACCGGCGTGCCGCGTGAACGGAGGACGGCTCGATTCATCACGGTTGCGGCGATGGCATTTCCGGGGGATGGAGTTCAGGTTGCACGAGGGGTATTGGAGGGGTTGATCGCGGAAGCGGCCACCGGAAGTCACGGTTTCGGCTATGATCCCATCTTCCTTGTCCCTGAACTGGGGAAGACATTAGCTCAGCTGTCTCCGGAGCAGAAGAACCGCGTGAGCCATCGCGCGAAAGCGTTCGGACAAGTGCGCATCATGTTGCAGGATACGGTTCTATCATCTTGAGTCATTTGACCGAACTAGATGCTCAAAAAGGTCTCCGACAAGGCCGCAGGGAGCGAACTCGCCGAGGCGTACCCTTGGGTGGTACGTTGAGGCGTGTGAGCGACCGAGAACGACGTTGGAGGGCTTTTTCAGCATCTAGAAAAAGTCGGGGCGTAGCGCAGCCTGGTAGCGCGCCTGCTTTGGGATCACAATAAAGGGGGTTGCTTAGGTTATTGAAAATCTAGGCAATCCCCTTGTCATTACTCGCGATTCGCAATTTATACCTGTCAACTCTCTTCGGTTCAGTTGTACCCCATTCTGAGAGATTTGGTTCATTTTCTAACACTGTATTAACACCTGCTTGGCTAGCCCAAAGCTGTCATCTTGCCACAGCGGCATTGGTCTCCCCAGCCCACCCCCTGGCACCCTTGCGCCCCATGCGTGGGCATGGGTCCCATGCCAGGTACATGAACAGCGTGACAGTGCCCAAGTAAAAGGGACTCTAAAAAAATATTCGAGAATGGCAAAAAATGGGGAAAGCAATGAAGTACGCCAGCAATATCGTTGGAGGGGTCCGGCTAGTGCCCTACGTGCCCCTAGGGGGTAAATTTCTTTGTCTAAAATGGGAAACTAAAGGGAAATTGCTGCTGTTGGCTGGTTCTCTAGTATTTACAATGCATTACGAAAATTTAAGTATTACCGAATAACCCCCGAGAAATCCCCTCGCCCTGCTAAAATGCGTCGGGCCTGGTCAGGGTGTGCTCTTACCTTTACCAGGCTGTTCGTAATGCTGGCCCTCAGCAGGTACATCTATCCATCTATCACCACAGTCCCACATCTCAAACTCTTTCTCTTCCTCAGAGGAAGGTGCGTCGCATTCGATCCATACGGGGGGAGCACCTTGCGGAAGATGATAAATGGCGTGGATATGCGTGGGATGGGCCTTGAAATGCCACAGTGCGGTCCCAACAACCGTCCCCACTAAAAGAGTTCCCATGAAGAAACCGTATGCCCGAGAGCTGAATAGTCCTCCCCCTGTCTCGCTTGGCAGCTTATGAGGCTGATTTTCATAATTTGATCCAATGGCTTGCTGACGCCATGTGCCCCATCTCCACGTGATGATAAACACGGGCAGAGAGAGAATCAGCCACAGAATGACCCACTCGATGGTACCCGAGCAGTCTGTAAAAACGAACCTTCCAACGTTGGTAGTCTCGCAGGGTTTCCGCAGGACAAGCAAGAGCAGGAGTGCTAAATCGAGCACCCAGAGTATGAACAGCTTTGCAGGATGCCAGTGACGGATTGCCATGTCTGAAACTTACAGAACGTAGTCCTCTGAATGCTGAATACTTTAGTCTGTAGCTCGATAGTATTCAAGCCGTCACCATCACGGGCATGGCTACCCTTGGCGGGAAGAATACACCAGAAGCTCTGTTTGGTAGGGAAATAGCTAGGCTAAGGAAACGCCTTGGACTCTCGCAAGAGGAGCTAGGCTTTAGGGCAGAAGTACATAGGACCTATATCAGCCAGCTTGAACGGGGCCTCAAGTCACCTACGTTAAAAGTCATCCTCAAGGTGTCTAAGGCATTAAACGCCTCAGGAGGTAAGTTGATTGCGTTTGTTGAACGTGGGGTTTGAGATGATTGGGTAGGATCAAGGACAATTCCCTGCCACTCGATACTCTGCTTCTTCCGCTTCTGCTGCGCTATTAAACTCTAGTCGGTTTTGTGGTGCAACCTGGCTGTAGTTCCGGCAGTCAGGCAAGTGATAGATATGGCTTCGAGGGTTGTCGATAATGGAGTAGGGGAGGGCAAGGAGGATCGGAACTTGCCTTTGTGGGGCAGTGAAGGTATACGTACATTTTATGTCAGCTTCCAGGTAGGATGCTCGTATGACTCCGAGTTCAACCCCTAGCGAGGAGAAGGACCTATGACGACTCATATCCATGGATCGTTGTGTAGCAAGCGGAGCCTCTTTATTGGGGCAACGCTCGGACTGCTGATCGCATGGACAGG
>DASPUC010000005.1:0-107500 GCA_035623075.1 Nitrospiraceae bacterium
TCCCTGTCCCTCTTTTTCTTCCTCGGCCGTGATTATTTCCCCGAGATCCGGTCGGGCGTGATTCAGATGCATATGCGGGCGCCGCTCGGAACTCGTATCGAGGCATCCGGACGTATCGCCACGCTGGTCTCCTACAGCATCGAGGAACTGCTGCCCGGTCAGGTCGAAAATATCGTCAGTAATTGCGGCCTGCCTGTCGGTCCGCACAACCTCGCCTTCATTCCGACGCCGACGATCGGTTCCCAGGATTGCGATCTGACGATCCTCTTGGAGAATGAAAAGTCGCCGGTGTGGGAGTTTCGGCGCATTCTCCGCAAAGGCTTGACGGAGCGCTACCCGGGCACCGAATTCACGTTCCAGCCCTCCGACCTGACGGCCAAAATTCTCAACTTCGGCGCCCCGGCGCCGATCGACGTGCAAATCAACGGCCCGGACATGTCCTCCAACTACGAGTTCGCCCGCAAATTGGTGGGCAAGTTCCGCGAGATCCCCGGTGCCGTGGACGTGGTGATCCAACAAACGATGCGCACCCCGACCCTCATGGTCGAAGGCAACCGCACCTTCGGCCTCGGTGTGAACAGGACCCTGAAAGACATAGCCGACAATCTGCTCATGACAACCGCCGGCAGCCAACAGGTCGACCAGATCTATTGGCTCGATCCCAGGACCGGCATGTCGTACCTGATTAATGTCTATACGCCGCAGCCGCAGATCAACAGCCTCAATAGTCTCAAGACCGTCCCGATCAATTCCTCAACCAATCCGGCAAACGATCACGATGTGCAGTTGCTCGGCAATTTGGCTGACCTGTCCGCGGAGGGTACGCCAGGCGTGATCACGCACGGGAACATCATGCCGCTGTTCGACATCTATGTCTCGACCGAAGGGCGTGACCTGGGCGGGGTGCTAACGGATGTGGAGAAGATCGCCAAGAGTATGGAGCACGAGAAGCCCCGCAGCGCTGAGGTCGAAATCCATGGTCAGGCCTCCCTGATGCACGACGCCTATTTCGAGCTGATCTTCGGGCTGCTCGCCTCAATCGTGCTGGTCTATCTGTTGATCGTCGTTAACTTCCAATCCTGGCTCGATCCGTTTATTATCATTACGGCCTTACCCGGCGCGTTGGCAGGCATCGCGTGGTCGTTGTTCCTGACCCATACGCGCCTATCGGAGCCGGCGCTCACGGGTGCCATCATGACCATGGGCACGGGGACCGCCAATGCAATCCTGGTTGTCTCCTATGCGCGCGAACGGCTCCAAGAACACGGTGACGCGTTGCGGGCCGCGATCGAAGCGGGGAAGACCCGCCTCCGCCCGGTGCTCATGACCGCCTCGGCCATGATCATCGGGATGGTTCCCATGGCAACGGGCTATTCCACGAATGCGCCGCTGGGTCGCGCCGTCATCGGCGGGTTGCTCGTGGCCACGGTCTTCACGCTGTTTTTCGTCCCCTGTGTGTACGCTATGATCTATAACAGGCGAACGGTTCGCCAGAAGGAGCGTGCATCATGATGCAACGTCTCCGCGGAAAAGTCGTGGTACTGTCCGCGATCCTTCTGTTCCTCCTCTACCTTGGTTTTCGCATCTATGAGGGCAAAAGCGATGCCGTAGCGTTGCAGCAGAAGACGGTCGAAGACGCCGTTCCCACTGTTGCCATCGTCAATCCAATGCCGGCGGATACGAGCGAGACGATCACACTCCCTGGGAATATTACAGCCTGGTTTGAGGCCCCGATCTATGCACAGGTCTCTGGCTACGTGAAGATGTGGTACAAGGATTACGGCGCGCTGGTGAAGAAGGGCGACATCCTCGCCGAAATCAATGCACCGGCCCTCGACGCCCAATATGCACAGGCCAGGGCGGATTTGGACTCGGAGCGCGCCAAATATGCGCTCGCGGACATTACCGCAAAGCGATGGTTGGCGCTGCGCGCAAACCATGCGGTCTCAGAACAGTCGATCTCGGTACAGGTGGCCAATGCGAAGGCCGAAGCGGCAAAGGTCAAGGCGGCGGAGCAGAACGTCAAGAATTTTGAGGCCTTGATTCGGTTTAAAACCATCGTCGCGCCCTATGACGGCGTGGTCACCGTGCGCAACATCAACGTCGGCGATTACGTCAATAAGGAAGGCACGATCAGTACTCCCGGCGTAATCAGCAATCTCTTCACTGTCGCCGACGTCAGCATGATGCGACTCTTCGTCTCGGTACCGGAGTCTTTCGGCCCCTTTCTCCAGTTGGGCCTGACGGCCGACGTGACCGTCCCGCAATTGCCCGATCGTCATTTCACCGCCAAATTTCTGACCGTCGCCCGCGGATTTGATGTGAGCACACGCACGGCGGTCACCGTCTTCACCATCGACAACGAGGACCGGGCCCTCTGGCCTGGCTCGTATGGCAAGGTCGTGCTGACGGCGCCGGTTGATAGAAAGGTATTCACGATTCCGTCCACCGCGCTGGTGTTCCAGGAGCACGGCACACAAGTGGCCGTGGTGACGGAGGACGACCGAGTGCACCTCAAACCGATCACTGTGAGCAAACTCCTCGACAACGTCATCGAAGTGTCGGAGGGGCTTTCCGAGGGCGATCGCGTGGTGAACAACCCCAGTGCCGCGTTGCTCGAGGGTGACAAGGTTCGCGTTGTGACGCCGGCGCCGGGGTATGATCTCATCACGACGGAAGGGCCTGCGTCGAAGGAACCATCGTCAAAATGACATACCCATTACTAAGAACGGGGCAACACGTGAGAACGAAACCTCGACTGTCACGCACCGTTCGAGCATGGGTGAAGCATAGCGGTTTTTTGTTGCTGGCGTTCAATTTGTCATCCTGTAATTGGTTCCCGGCTGTCGATCTCTCGCCCACCTATCAACCGCCTGAATATGTCGTCCCTGCCTCATGGCGTGGGTCGAGTCCCTTTGTCGAAGCGAAGCCGTCGGATGATGAATTGCGTTCAGATTGGTGGACGCTATTTGACGATCCGGTCTTGAACAGGCTTGAAGAGCAGGCCATGGCGGCCAATCCTGATCTGCAAGCCGCTGCTGAGCGATTCGTCCAAGCCCGCGACGTGATGATGATGGCCCGATCGCAGTACCTTCCTCATGCAGGTGTGGGGTTCGGTGCGTCGGGCAATAGAGAATCGGTCAATGCTCTGTTTCGCCCTCCAGAAATTTCACAATTCGCCAACAGCGTGGCCGCCGGAGGGATCGCCTCCTGGGAGCCTGATTTCTGGTCGGCACTCCGTAACGCCACGCGCGTGGAACTCTACCGAGCCGAAGAGCGCGCCGCCGACTTTGGGCTCGCGCGCCTGAGTCTTCAGGCGGAAATTGCAGCGGATTATTTCACGCTGCGCGGCTATGACGCCCAGATGACGATCTATACTCAATCGATCGACTACTACAAACAGTCGCTCGAGATTGTCGAGGCCCAGTTCATCGGCGCGATCGCATCGGCACTCGACGTCGCCCGTGTCCAATCTCTGTTGTTCAGTACTCAGACGAAAAAAGCCCAGATTCAAGCTAAGCGCCAAGTGACGGAACAGGCGATCGCTACTCTCGTCAATATGGCACCGGCCGGTTTCACGATCGAGCCGGTCGATGAAATTCGAGTGCCGAAATTCAAGATTCCGCAGACAATCCCGTCCACGTTGCTTGAGCGCCGGCCCGACATCGCCGGGATGGAGCGCAAGATGGCGCAAGCGAACCGCGCCATCGGCATCGCCCGCGCCGCTTTTTATCCCAATGTGTCGTTCCGGGCCGGCGGCGGATACGAATCTACCGGCTTTAATCTGGTCACGCTCGCCAATAGTTTTTTTTCGTATGGCTCCACCGTGTCACTGCCCCTCTTCCAGGCTGGGTATCGCCGCGCCCAATTGCAGCAGTCCTGGTCGGTTTATCGTGAGACAGAAGACCGATACCGTTCCACGGTGCTCAACGCCTTTCGCGAAGTGGAAAACAATTTGAGTCTCACAAACTTGCTGACGACGGCGGCCAACCGGCAGGACGCCGCCGTTGCGGCCACGCTCACCACCCAGAACCTGTCCATGGATCTCTATACGGGCGGTCTGATTTCCAGCCTTGACCTTATTTATGCGCAGGTCAACACGCTCGTTGCGCGCATCGATTCAGTGCAGATCAAGGCCGAATTGCTAACTTCTTCAGTGGCGCTGATCCGTGCGCTCGGCGGAGGCTGGAACCGTCAACAACTGCCAACCGACGAGCAGATCCAACCATTTGGTACGTTCCAATATACCAACCTCGACAAACCAACACCCGCGGGAGGAATCGATGTCACCGCGCCGGATAACTCGGTCCATAATGATCTGACCAAACCCCTCGTTCCGTAATCGTCACCCATTGGCGCTGGAGATCAGCCCGTCCTTCTTTACACCCCTGTTTGACTAGGGGCAGGGGACCCACCACCCCTGTCGCGCCTTCCTGCGCCCTTGCGGGATTGATCCTCACGTGCCTCTGATAACGACCGCACCTCTCCCTGGTTCAACTGGCACACAACTTCCCCCTATGATACGGTAGCCTCATGAACCGCTCTACGACGGATCGGTTTCGTCATCTCTCCATCGGCCAGAAGTTGCTCGTTTCCTTCGGACTGATCCTGACCCTCCTGGCACTGAGCTTGACGGCGCTCTTGTTTTATCTCACCCGCATTAACAGCTATGTTGACCGACACAAACGCATTACGATTCCAGCGATCGTGACCGCAGCAAACATGCAACGGGAGGCGTACGACCTGAAGCTGGCATTCCACCTCCACCTTGAGGGAAACTCTCCTGATTCAATCCAGGAGACTGTGACCCAGCTCGACCGCCATCGCGCGGCGATTCAGACGGCTCTTGACCTTTACAACGGCACACACGCAGCGCGCACCCATCCCGTTCTGTACGGGATGTTGACTGAACACCATCGACTGGATCTGGCGGAGCAGGAAGACCGAGCTCTTGCGGAAATTAGCGCTTCGTTGGAAAAATTGACCATGAATGGAAAGCAATTGTTGGTGTCACCCGCGCTTGCTCAACCCATGATAGACGAGACCGATCGACTCGTGACACGCATCATCGATGGTCTCAATCAACTTGTAGAGGCTCATACACAGATTGACATTGAAATGAAGCATGAGGGTGACCGCCTGCTCGGCCACGCCCGCCTGATCGCGTTGTCCCTCGCGCTCATTTTGGCGTTAGTAATCGGCGCCACGTATGTTCTAGCCACCAGGCATATCGCGCATCCGCTCATGACGTTGGCCGCGACCGCCGACCGCGTCGCCCATCAGGATTTGTCGGCCACGTTTGAACCCTGGCCTAGCCGCGATGAGGTCGGCATCCTTGCCACTTCCCTCACGTCGATGCTCTCCAGTTTGCGTGAGCGTGGTGCTGCGCTGGTGCGCAAGACCAAAGAGCTCGAAGCGTTTACCTATTCGATCGCTCATGATTTGAAAGGCCCGTTGCGAGAAATCGAAGGGTTTTCCTCGCTGCTGGAAAAACACTTCGCAGAGGCCGGAGACCCACAGATCAAACACCACGTCGATGTCATCAGAAAATCTGCGCTCCGTCTTACGCACATGATCGATGCGCTCCTGAAATATTCACGACTGGAACAACAAGACTTGCCTCGAACTCGGTTCAACCTGTCAGAGATGGTCAACCAACTCGTGCGCGAACGACAGACGCAGGCGGTCGGCATAATCCCGACGATCACCGTTGACTTGCCATTCACCCATTTTTATGGCGAGCCGATCAGCATCCGCCAAGCGATCACCAATCTGCTCGACAACGCGATCAAGTTCTCCCGTCACTCTCCTACTCCGGACATCCGCGTCAGCGGGCAGCAGACGGCAGCCGAGTGGTTGGTCTCAATCTCCGACAACGGCATCGGCTTTGATCCTGCTCAGGCGGACAAGATCTTCGGTCTCTTCGAGCGTCTGCATCCTGTCAACGAATACGAAGGGACCGGCGTCGGACTGGCGATCGTCAAAATGGTTATGGATAAGCATAGTGGTCGCGTGTGGGCAGAATCATCACCCGGCCAAGGCAGCACGTTTTATCTGGCATTTCCTCACAGCCAAGAAGCCATCAGATTTCAGCAATCCGCCACAACTGCCGGCTGAAGGCTGAGGACTGACAGCTGAACGCTTAGATCATGCACACACTCATTATCGACGACGAAGAATACGTCAGATTAGTGCTGGAGCAGGCTCTCCGCGAAGAGGGCTGCGAGGTAACAGTGGCGAAGAACGGCCAGGCGGGTATCGATGTGCTTCAAACCATACCGCTTGATTGCGTGATCACGGATCTCCGTATGTCGGGCCTCGATGGGCGTGCCGTGCTGAAGTGGGTAAAGGAACACCAGCCTTCCATCGATGTGCTGATGCTCACCGGTCATGGCGACATCAAAGACGCGGTTGATGCCATCAAGCACGGGGCGTCGGACTTTCTCGTCAAAGACACCCCGTTTGATCCCACTGTTGTCAAGGCCGCGTTGACCAAATTGATGACCATGCGCTCACTCAAGCAGGAAAATCTCGCGGCACGACATGGAGGATTCACGCGCGACGTCATCGTGGAAGGCTCCAGTCCGGCCTGGCAGAAGTTGAAAGCCCAGATCGTACAGGTTGCGCCGGCCAATGCACCCATCCTCATTCAAGGAGAAACGGGATCTGGGAAAGAAGTCGTTGCTCGGCTACTGCATGATCTAAGCCGTCGAGCAGATGGACCGTTCATCGCCATCAATTGCGGTGCGGTGAGCCGGGAACTGCTGGAGAGCGAGCTCTTCGGACATGAGAAGGGGTCGTTCACCGGAGCGACCTCGGCCAAGCTCGGCCTCATCGCTGCAGCGGAGGGCGGCACACTCCTCCTGGACGAGATTGGGGAGATGCCGGGTCCGATGCAAGTGAGTCTGCTACGGTTTCTCGATCGCGGCGAGTATCGACCCGTCGGGAGCACGCGCGCGCTACATGCTAATGTGCGCATCGTCGGTGCAACGAATCAGGACCTTCAAGAACTGATCCTGCAAGGCCGCTTCCGCGACGATCTACTCTATCGCATTAACACCGTTACCCTGCTGGTGCCTCCGCTCCGTGAGCGAAGAGACGACTTGCCTCTGCTGATTGACCATATTCTCAAAACCCTGCGCATCCCCGGAGCCACAACACGAACCGTGTCCCCCGAGGCCATGCGGCAACTCTTAGCCTACCGCTGGCCCGGTAACATACGCGAACTACGCAACGTAATTGAACGAATAATGTTGATGAAGACCGGCTCCGCACCGATCAGTTTGGAGGAAGTTACTCAGGTCCTCCCCCAGGGACAGGGATCCATACGGGCCGAGGATCTCACGCAGCTTTCGCTGGACGAGATCGAACGCCTCCATATCGCGCGCGTCCTCGGCGCATGCGGGGGCAACAAGACCCATGCTGCCAAGACATTGGCGATCGATTACAAAACCCTGCTCAGCAAACTCAAGAAATACGGGCTCGGCACCTGACCTCGGTCTACGTCAGACGTATTGATCTGTCGGAATTCATCGGGTCCAAGTGTTCTTAACACTTCCGTGAAAAGCCCATCATAAAAACACCTATTTCCTTGGCAACCCCAACTCCATTCACTATGATGCACCAAGAACAGATTAGCCTCATCAATGAGTCAACCCTCTTCACAGGCCCGACGGCTCATCGACCTCCGAAAGCACCCCCGAATTTACACACCGTCGGGCGCTCTTTTTTCGTTTAAACGTCTCGTGGTTCCGGTTCAGTTCGAAGGGAATACCGAAGGAGAAGGGACTCTCATCGATCTCTCCCTCGGAGGCTGTCGCTTGCTGAGCGACATTCCGCTTGAAATCGGCGAGCAGTACAACCTGATTCTGCAAGTCTCCAAGGAAAGCAGCCCCGTCATCGTCGAGGCAGCCACGGTGCGGTGGACCCAGGACAACACCTACGGGCTCAAGTTTCTCTCGCTGCAATCAGTCGCTGAATCCCACCTTCGAGAACTTTTGTTGGATATCCGTCATCCCGCCCCCTGAACCCTCTTCAAAGCTTGCAACAATTGAGTATTCACGGCTCATTAAAACTTCTCTTCGGCTGGTGTGCTTGGCGGCTTCTTCCTTCCGCCGTTCCGTTAACTTCTTTATCCGTGCGGACGAGGCGAAATGGTTGCGGGCACCGCTATTTCTTGGGCTTCCAGTACCACGCCTCCCGCGCCGCCCGACCAACTTGATCGTCGGTCATATAGTCTCTGGCGATATAATTGCGGAGCGTCTCGGCCGTCGGATCGCCCGATGCAGCGGCCAGGATGAACCAGAATTCGGCCTGTTCGACATCCTGGGGCACTCCCCGCCCTTCCAAGTACATTCGACCGAGCATCATCTGCGCGACATGATTTCCCTGTTCCGCCAGCGGTTGGCACTCCCGTAGTGCGGTCGCATAGTCACCGCGCTTATAGGCCGCCTCTCCTTCCTCCATCCCTGCCCATGCTGACACGCCAAAGACCACCGTGAACAACGTCGCCAGCATCATACCTAGTCGCATCGGATGTCCCTCCAATTCATTGAGGGACAGACCAGACCGTCCCTCTCTTCTCTAAATGCAGAACTTACTTGCTCGCAGCCGCCTTGGACACATCAGCAACGGCCGGCGTAAATCCCTCGAAGGATTGGAGATAGGTTTCGACCATGAAGCGCGGCACCTGACCGGGTCCAACCGGCGAACAGTGTGAGACAACATCGTTGCACCCGCTTCAGCACGCGCCCGGTGACATTCCCATGTTATTGGCAAAGCCACTCAGGGCACAGGCGGACCTCCGGTTCTTTTGTGCACGGTCCAGGACTTCGCCTAGACTCGCGTTCGCCAGTTTTTCTTCCGAGTCGGCGGCGAGGACATCGACACCGAGCGTCAGCGACACCTGTTTGATGGAGTGCAGGAACTGACTTGGCCTCATGTACCGGGCTTGTGTGACGTCCGCAGCAGCCGAGGCCGACTGGGCCGAGAGGAGTGTGAGTACGCCGAAGAGGACCGCGCCCCAGACGCAGGATATCTTCTTGTCACTCATCACAGCTTCCATTCCCTGTCCCACCTATTCTCCTAGGTAACATCGCGCAGGGACACTACCGCTGTATCTTGCAATAGGGGTCGAAGAGCTTCTTGAAGTCATCCGTACAGTCGCCGCCGGGGCGCCGCTTCGGGTCATGCGCGCCGGGTGTATCGGGGATGTCGCGAAATTCATCTGTCAACTGCTGAGCAATCTGGCAATGGATGTTGTTGGCGGGCTGACCGGCCAGTTTCATCTTCTCGCACGCGGTCTGGTATCCAGCTGGACCGCCGAGCAACTGATCTTTTCCCGCGATCGCCTGTTGCTGGTCGCGAGGATCATGCGTCGATTGATAGGCGGTCCAACTTTTTTTGACGTTCTGATAGACGGGATAGAGATTGCCCATGATCCGGTTCAGCGGAATCTCAGCCTGCGGCAAGCCGGCTTGATCAACCTTGTTCAGACCGATCTGCCGCACCCTGGTGAACGTCACGCGCGCATCGGCCAGCGTCGCAGGACAGGTCGTGATGGCTTCGTCACCGAACTTGGCCAGCGGATGCTTGCGCGACACTTTCAGAAATTCTGCCATGGGGAGGGGTACGTCCTTGTACCAGAATGTGATGGTTTCCGATCCCGTACTGTCCGGATTGGTAGGGCCATATTCGCAGTCATACAGCTGCGCGCCCTTTGCTTCAAGATCGCGGATCTGGCTGAGCGCCTGTTCTTGCACAGCAAGCGAGACGTCATTCGAGACCGCAGGCTGCCAGGCTTGTTGAGTGACCGCTACAATCGTGGGCTTCTGCAGACCAATCTCTTTGCTGTGATCCCTGACCGCGTACCAGGCTACCCGCTGTTCCAGCAGCTTGATGAGATTGTTTCGGATCTTCTGCACCCGCTCGCTTTTGCAACCCTGGTTGTGTATCTCCATTGCCATGGTCAAGAAGTTCGGATCCAGCATAAACACGCCGGCGGCATCCTTCGAGGCGCCACCCAAGACGCTGAGGGCCATGAACTGCGCGCTCGGAAACGTACCAGTCTGCCGGTCCGTATTCAGGTAGCGAAGGTATTTTGCCATCATGGCCAGTGACTCCGTGTCCGACACGGTGTCTCCAAACAGCGGACACTTATCCGGCCCAGCTTTCGCGTCCGTTCGGAATGCCGTCATCACAGCTTCCACGTCCATCCGGCCGAAATTGTCGTCACTGATATGAGCAAAATCGCCCTTGTAGAGTTTTGTGAGGAGTTCAGGATCGTGCTTCGGCCAGGCTTTGGTGATTTGGGCGTTCGCGGGGAGGGAATGGAGCAGGAACAATATCAGAACGAAGAACAGGCTCAGTGGTACCCTTCGTCGTCTCATGGGGCACTTCCGTATCAAGCCGACTAAGGCAACAATTCCCGATTCATTCTTCTGGGCATTACAGTTTCGGTTTCTCCTGCTGCTTGGCCTTCTCGACGTCCTGTTTGTGCTGCCCCTCAGCAATATCCTTTTGCCATTTCGCTGTGGCTTCCGACGCGCGCAGCGCGAGAGGCAAGCTCACGGCTTCCACACGCATGGTGAGGTACAACTCCGGGAGCTCCGACTCCCGCACCGATGTGTACACGGCGTTGTAGGAGTCGAAACACCAACCCCGCTGAGGGTTGTTAATCGCATTCTTGGACAGATTCATCGCTAGCTCCACCGCCGTGTTGAGGCACTCCGTTACCGTGGCGGCACTATTGGTTTTCGGCAGAGGAGCCAGACGACCCTGGTCGTCGAAGAGCCATACCAGACTCTGAATCTGACTGTCGTTGGCAGCCCGCTCTCTCAGGTTGGGATTCGTGATCGTTTCTTTCCCATACTTCTCGCGCAACGAGGCCAGGAGCGTGGCCTTGGGGATGCCTCTGTTGGCGAAGAAGTGTTCGCGAATGACTCTCCACACCACTTGCTTGCTCGGCGGATAGGTCGCGTCCACTTGCACCTGATCGCTTTCCACCCCGCCCCCAACGTCCTGCGCCGGCCTCGACGAAAACGACCTGATGACGGGCTTGTCGAGTGTCGGCAGAGTGTCCGACCTAACTTGAATTTTGTTCTTGGGGAGCTGCGCCTCGAGCTTCGCATAGGCATCCTGCACTGGCATGTTCAATTGGATGCCGAGAATGTCCGCAATCCTTCAGCGGCCGCATGCCCTGCTAACGCGACAACCATTACGATGCAGCCGATCACCGATTTCCATGGCGTGTTCATCAGACAGTCTCCTTTCAACGCATCAATGAGCAGTTCGTCAGAACTTCGGCCCGCCGAGCTTTTCGGCTTCTTTCGTCTTCTTCTCGTCGTACTCCTTGAGCACGTGATCGAGCGCGGCGTTCGTCGCGTCGACAGCGCTGCGCAACAGCGGGACATTGACCATATTGACCATCACGACGCCTGCCATGTTGCCACCCGTTGTCGTAGGGTTGACCGATGCCTTTACAACAGTCACGCCCGCTTTTTCGCACTGCCCCATACTGACAGGGGTTCTCCCTCTGTACCCAGAGGCAGGAGCGTCGATGTGCGGCGTGGCTGTCCCCGGCTCGCAAGACCCAACCATGAGCTTCATCGCCCGGCTTTCATCGAGCAACTGTCCCTGGGAGTCGAAGAGTCACCTGAGCTCCGGGCTACCTATGGGCTGAATAGACGTGGGAGTTCCATACTTTTTCTTCAATCCGGCGACGACATTCTCGACCGTGGGCGTTGCCTGTTTTGGAAAAGTCAAATTGCGCGACAGGTAATAGACGACTTGTTGGTTCGGGGCAGCGTCAGGTGAGCCTCAATCGTCTCACTGCCTTTTGCTTCAGCGTAAGGAACTTCGCCCTTGACCACAGACACCCATTGCTTCTTCTGACCGGTTGTATTACAGACGCGTGTCGTCGCGCATTCCCAGTTGAATTCGATCTTCTGCAGATCGATCTTCAAGGCTGGATTGGCGGCCTTCATCAGTTCCATCGCCTGCTTCGCCGGCATGCCGAGTTTGATGCCGACGACATCGATGTATCCCGCCGAGGCGGCAATCTTGGCCGTGGCCTCCGGCGTGCAGCAGTCGTCGGCAGCGAAGCTGCTGCTGTGCGCTATGAGCATCGCCCCAATCAGCACAACCAATACAACTGTCCATATCCGCATGAGACGCTCCCCCTTTCCTGGCTCGTACAAGCTCCGTCACTGTCCTTACAGCGCCGGCTTATTCTTCTGGGCAGCCCCCTTTTCTTTCGCCTTCCGCGCCTTGTCGGCTCGCACCAGGAGATCATGCGTGGCATCCGTCGCGCTGCGATCGAGCGGCTGGCTGCCGATGTTCACTAACAACACCCCCACTACCTCGTTCGAGGAGACACCGAGCTCGGCCGCTCGGAAGAGCCGGGCGTGAATGATGGTGTAGTCGGGACAGGTTTTGCTGCCTTGCTCACCGAGGTCGTAACCCTTCTCGAGCCTGCTTTTCATCGCGTACAAATCGGCTTGGATATCATTGGCTGATATGGCATTGGGCTGCACGGCGCCTGGCTGGCCGAAGGTCGAGGCTGTATACATACAATTCTGAATGGTGCTGTCGCCGTTCTTCGTATGCACTATTTCCTGGATACTTTTCATCCCCTTCACCCGGTTTCCTTGCGCATCGTCCACCCACACCATCGCCCGATGACCGGCCGATCGAAACCAGTCCGGACCTTGATCAAAAGACACGGCACTATATTTCTTGATCAACTCAGCGGCTAGTACTTCTTGCGTCGGAGTCGTCTCCTTGGAGAAGGTGACGTAGCGGCTGATGCGGGAGACCACCTGCGGGTTGGGCTGCATGGTGAGCATGAGGTAGATTTTTTCCGTATTGGGAATGATCGGAGGGCCGCCGCGCAATAATTCCTGGCTCGCCGCAAAGACTCCATACATGAGCGGCCAAGGCAACACGTCGTACTTGACCGTCTCCGGTTTGATCTGCAGTTTGCCATGGGCCTTGAGCGCCGCTGCTGCCTCTTTGCCCGACATCCCCAGCTTGAAGCCTACGACATCGTAGTGCGGTGCGGATGCAGCCAGTTTTGCCGTGGCCTGGGCTGTACCGGAACTTTCAGCGGCAGCCGACTGCTCGGACGGTGCCGGCTTGGACAATTGCTCCTGCAGTTGCTGCAGCTCGTCGGTCGACGAATTCAGCTTGTCGAGTACATCGTCGGCGGCCACACCGCCACTCGCAACGCACATGATGGCGATGAATAAGACACCCGACATTGCTCTAAACGCATGGTGCTTGGCGATCCCTCCACGTTGAAGTGCAAGTCGTATTTCTCCTCTTTCAAAGCTTCGAGCCAACGCGGTCATCCGCGGATCCCTATGGAGGCACAACCAACCCTCCCACCACAATTTGCATCGGGCACAAGAATCAGGGCCTGGGCGGGACCCCCTATGAGGCTAGTGCCGTCGCTACAAGTACCAACTTAGTGATGCTTCGCAGAGCGAAGTTCACCATTGGCCACTCCTTTCGCTCGATGCCACTGCACCTCAGGAGACTATGTAGGCGCAAAGAGCCGCTAGTATCTAGAAGTGCGGGCAGGGCATCAATAGAGATGTCTAGGGGAGGAATCCGCTTAAACGGGCTTTTCTCGCACGGTTGAAACTGCGTGGCACTTACTCACAAGGCACCGTGAACTCTCATTGCCGAGCAATCTCTGCTGCGGCTGTGTCGAACTCCTTCCACGACCAGATTCTGTTCTGCTCCAACAACGTGTTGGCTCCGACAAAGAGGGCAAAGAGGTTTTGGCGCCGAGTAGCTTGCTCGGCGTCGCTCAGAGACGCAACTACGGTGGAGGGTTCGAGCTGATAGTCGAGATCCCGCCAACTTTCCGTGCGGAGGGAATACACGAGCACGCCATGGCGATCAACGAGCGCGATCAGATCGTCATAGACACTGCTCAGATACGCAAAGTTGTCTTCCGCACAGTCCCTCACGAGCAGACAGCTGAGGTCACGCCCAAGAAAGGGAGCGAGGCGCGGGGTTAAGCCCGCAAGACCCAGCAGCGTAGGAACCAAATCCACCTGGCTGGCCACGGTCGCAATTCGCCGAGGACGCAGGTCGCGAGAAAACCGGAGGGACGGGTCAAACCACAGATACAGCGGCGCCAGAAAGTGCCCGATCTGTTTCTCATCTTTCGTCCGCCCGACTACTTCGTGACGTCCATGGTCGCCTAAAATCATAACGATGGTGTTCTTGAGCAGTCCGGCTCGGCGGCTTTCCGTAAAGAACCGCTCCAATTCCTGATCCAAGTAACGGAGAGACGCGATATATCCATCAGGTTCTTGCCTCAGCGATCGGACAGCATCGGTGGTTTCCGGAACAGAGAATGGGTGATGCATACCTAACGTGAGCGTGGTCAAAAAAAACGGGGTGCCGCGATTTTGCAGGAACGCGAGTCGCTCGCGAATTAAATCCAACAAGTCTCCATCGGAAATTCCCAAACTTGGACCCGAACCGATCCGCTTAGTTCCTTCCGGAAAATCATGCATATCGAACAACTGGTGAAATCCATTTCTGGTCGCGAACAGCTGAAGCCGATTGAGATCCCGATCCTCACCGGTGACCATTTCGCTGCGGTAGCCATGGTTTTTCAAGAGAGCCGGGAGACAGGGATAATCGTAGGCGTAGCGAGTCTTCATGGCCGCCTGTCCCTGCCGTGGGTAGTAGGAGCAAAAGGACGCAAACAAACCTCTCGCGGTTTGTGTGCCGTTGGAGTAAAAATTCTCAAAATAAAAACTGTGGCGCTGTAACGTATCCAGAAACGGTGTAACGGGAATTCCTCTCATCTCTTGATTCAAGAAACGACGGTCCAGACCTTCCACCAAGATCATCAGCATATTGGGAGCGGAGCCGACGGACCGTACCTCTGGAGGATGCATCGCGCGCACGAGGGGGAAGCGCGGGTAGGCAAAGTCCGCCTTCGGATCAAGCAGTCCTTGCATCATGGGAATGGCTTTTTCCACAGGCATCCCCGGAAAATCAGACAGGCGATCTCCTTTGAGCTGCGCGGAGAACGTTTCCCTAAATCCTTCGCTGGCATACAGAATCGGATTTTGCGACAGCATATAATACTCAAGACTGCTGATGTTCGCGAGACGCAAGGCGTAGAATCCTTGATGGTGCAGCCCCATCGCCCCAAGCACCAGCCCACCCGTCAGCACACCATTGGTGATGAGACCAGACTGCGGCCTCCAACGGGCAATCATCGGCCTCACGACTCGGGAAAAGAGCCACCACCATGCGACGAGAATCAGCCCTTGGGCTGCATAGAAAATCGCTAGCACAGGCGCCCATGATCCCTTTGCACTCAGTTCTGCTTGAGTCTGCCTCGCAGCCTGCCCATCGTCGATGCCGATTTCCTTGGTCTGGGTCACAAGATCCATTACGTATTCGAAGAAGACAAAATCCAAATGATGCTGGTTATAGTGATAGTAGCCCATGTCGATCGTCAGCAGCGTGAGAAGCATGCTCCCCATCACAACCATGACAATTGCCAGTACGCGGACGTGGAGAAACTGACGACCGACCCATTGCCGTCCCTTCCGAAATAACTTCACAACAGACGTCACCGCGAAGGCGAGTCCAATCGCCAGCAACACCGTGAACGTGGCGATGGTCAGGTCTCCCCTAAACCCGAACCACAGGGTGTGCACTAACAGCGAAACGGAAGCGGACTCGCGAGCCGGCGTCTCTGCCATTTGGATGAACCGTAACGTCTGTTGGAGCAGGAGGAATGCAACCCACCAAAAGACGATAATTTGGCGGACCGACCAGTTTGGCCGGCAGAGAGAGTTGGTCGGGTTCAACATGCGAAATCGCAGAGCGGCGTCATGATCACACCAAGCATGGAATTCATAACTGGTCGACATCTCGCTGTCAATGGTTCGAGGCAAGCCATACTGAGAGGACAACTAGGCTTTATCCCCTCCACGATCCTTAGGGCAAGAAGAACACATGTAAGAGTAAAGAGATCGATCTGGAGGATTTCCATGACTCTATGGCGATTCTCCATGACTCCGGAACCGTGTACCCAGCCATCGCCTCGCTGTTTACAACATAAACCATTATTTTTCTACCGGTGAACTGCCGTCCTCCCTTTGATCTTCATGGCACAATCCGTGCTCGGAATTTGCTCACACCCGGATGCGATCCCACGCGGGATCTTCTTGGAAAGGACTGGTCCTGGATCAGTACATGCTATGAATTCCTCGCGATTGCGTCTCACATCCCGCCACCGCAAGCAACTCTGATGACGGTGAAGCGGCAGGACGCGGAAGATACCTCGCTCACGAACAGCGACGGCATTTCATCCTGTTTATGGAATCGAGATGTTAGGGAAGTTTCTTGACTGAAGCGGCTTGATTGCCCGACGCGAGGATGACTTCGACCTGATCACCGACCTTGAGCGTGGAATCGCGTCCTGTGTCTTTATTGAGGGAGATCAAGGTGCTTATGCCGTCCGA
The DNA here is from genome assembly GCA_035623075.1 of Nitrospiraceae bacterium. Lineage (NCBI taxonomy): Bacteria > Pseudomonadati > Nitrospirota > Nitrospiria > Nitrospirales > Nitrospiraceae > Nitrospiraceae bacterium. The sequence continues at coordinate 16,506 of DASPUC010000005.1, forward strand.
CGATTTCACGATGATCAAATCCGTCGTCAACATGATCAACTCCCCGCTTACCTTTTCTGATAGCGACGCCGGAACGCTCTGAGAAGGTACGGGAACCGGTAGTAGTACGAACATCGTGGCAAACACCAGCCATGAGAAACGCCGAGTGAGTATGATGGATTCGATGGAACATCTGCATCGAGTGGCGGCTGAACTGAATAGCATGACGCATGACCCGCTGGGGATGAGAGCGGGGCGCGGTCTTGAGCCGCACCCCCGAGGACCGGCCTACTTTCCGCCCATATCCTTCTTCTCGTCCTTCTTCTCGTCGCCGAAGATGACGTGGCCGCCCTTGTCATTCTTCTCGTCCTTCTTTTCATCGCCCGAGAGCTTCGGTCCAGCAGTGTCCTTCTTGTCCTTCTGTTCAGCCGGAGCAGGATCGCCGGCAAACGAGAGGGTGGACGTCGCGCCAAAAGTCAGGAGCGCGACCAACGCCATCAAACCGCTTAACCGCTTCATGGAACCTCCTCTAGTGAGAGATGTAGTGATGCAAGTACGACCCATGGCCATGCCCTATGCATGACCTTTATATAGCGTTTATCAACGTAGAGCCGTGAACACAACGGACAAAATCGCCGCACGGACGACTGCATTTGTCCAATGCGAGAATGACCCATAGGAGGCACAATGATCATGACCGGGCTACAACACACGATCACGAAAGACGCGGTGATGCCCGAGCGACCAGCGACTCTTGGCCGACTCGACGAGGTGGTGACAACGGCTGATGAATTCGACCGGGTCTTCTCACAGGCCCTGCCGATCTTGCTCGACCGTACCACCGCTTCCACAAAGCGGTTTTTGCGCGAAACGGGCCAGTGGATCGACGACGTAGCGCACGAGAAGTTCGTGCTGCGCTGGGCCGCAGAATATGTGGAACAGTTTCTCGTGTGTGGGCGGAGCGAAGTGCCGTGCCGGCCGTTGTTTCTACTGGACTCGCTTGTGGCGAAACAGCACAGTCATCCCGAGCCGTTTTGTTATCATCCGGACTTGCTCACCCCGCTCGGCCGGTTTCTCGACGGGCTCGTGGCAAGAGCCGTCATCAGCCGCGATGCACTTATCGCTTTGTACTATCATTGTTATGGATTGGGGCTGGGCGACGTCATTGCGATCACGGGCTTAGAGGGCTCGGAAAGTCAGCGCATCCACAAGAACTTCCGACGCTGGCGGGATTCCGGTTGGCAACGAACGATAGAGGAGGCCGGCCTTACTGAGGTTGATCTGACGGAACTCAGCAGCCAACAGCAGCGCCACCGTCAACGGTTTAACAGCGAGGCCGAGCGGCTCATTCGTTTTGCGCAGGCCCACTACCGGAAAAGCGAGCCGGACCATTATGTCTGTATGTCCCGATCCCAGTGGGAAGAGATGTTCGCCCAGGGCTATGGTTGTGACTATCGGATTTGGCATCTTGCGTTGTGTCTGGACTGTATTCAGACGACTTGGGATCTGAACGGCAATGGAACTCGGGTCGATGAAAAACCCCACATAGAACTGCATGTGTGGCCATCATAGGCGCGGAACGAAAGATTGTCCCTGACGACATCGTAAGGAGGAATTATGGAACCAGAACGAGACCTCGCTGACTATCGAGAGCGTCTCCTCAATGCGTTACAGGCCGGCGGGCGCCGCTCATCTTGCACAGCAACAGGTCCGATCCACGTGTACGTGAACGATCATCGGGTCGGATTACTGGATAGCGGAGGGACCGATGCGTCCCTGTCCATGCATCACAACTCCCCCATTCACACTGTCCATCTTCGATCGGAAGACGGCGTGTTGCTCGGTGGGTTGTCCGCCCCCGAGTACGAATTCAGGACCAGTCGCATCTCTCTCGAAGGCCACGAACTCGAGATCCGGGTTCACAACAACGCACAGGGCGGATCGGTCAACGCTGTCATCATCCCCGTGGCAAGTCTCTGGCGTCGCACGTGGCGAACGTTGGCCCGTGCCTGCGCCAACGAGAACCTCCGTCCGTCGACCGCGGCAGTTCCCGGGATAAGAGCGGTCGCCTTCACACAAGCGCTGTTGGCCATCGCCGTCGTGGGGCTTGCCGTCGATCGGATGACCGGTTGGATAACCCCGGAGCGCACGCCCCCCCTGTGACACCCGCAGAAGCCCCTTGGGCGGCCCCGCTCGCGGAGGTCGCGAAGCTTAAGCAGCAACTGGCCGATTTCGCGGAGATGCAGTCGAAAGCGGTGGAGACTATGCAGGCCCAACAGCAGGGTATGGCACAGCTGCAACGGACGATGGCCAAGCTCTCTTCAACTCAGGAAACGGTCGCCTCCAGCGTGCTCACCGTCAAGCAGGATATGGAGCAACGGCGCAAGGCATCGCAGCGGGACATCGAGCGCATGACCCGGATGTTGATGAGCCAAGCGCACACAGAACAGGAGCAACTCGAAGCCGAGATCCATAGTCTCCCAGTAGCAAACGACCGCCTTTCCAAAGAAATGGCCGATCTGGAAAAGAATAATCAGGACCTGAAGAAACGGTTGAAATCGGCGGGGCTGGACGTATCGAAAGCGACCGTATCGGATCGCGACAAGCCGATGGTCTCGCAGCAAGCCGAACCGAGCCAGTTGCCACAAGTGGCTGAGGCCCGCCCCAATACTCAGCAACAGCCATTTTTATTTTGGGTGAGCTTCAGCGACGGAACCAGCCAGGAAAGTATCGACCAGTGGGTCAGGGACATGCGGGGACGAAAGGGAGCTTTCAGCGAAGGGTGGCAAGCGGTGGAAATTGTCACGCCAGCGGAGCCGATAGATCGCTTTCTGGATCAGATCAAGCACACGAAGATTGTAAAAGCGGTGCGGGTCAGCCGATAGCGTCCGATTCGATAATGGGTTCGGTCGCCGAAGAGGAATGAGCGTCGGTGGAGGATGAGGCAGTATACAAGAATTCCGACTCTCCCTCTCACTCTGGTTGCGACGGGTCACCCGCACGTGTACCTGCCCATCCTTTTTGAAGCACACGCAGAACCACGAACACAGTCCACGACGGAAGCCAGATCCATACCGCCTCGCTGGCTAGGACGCGTGCCGCGTCTTCGCTAAAAAACTCGCCGATGCCGATCGGAGACACGACGATGGGCCGATAACCGAAAAAATATCTGGCGGTATCAAACGGTGAGAAAAACGCTACGCCCAAACCCCCGTTGGTCAAGGCATCCAGAACTCCATGGGATACAGTACAGAGGAAGAAATACAGAACCACCCCAGCCGTTGCCATTGGCGACTTCAGCCGATGCCACCAGGCCACCATGACCCCACTCAATAGGGCGGCAAAAAGTATGGAGTGCGTCAGGCCGCGATGCCCCCACACATCGCCATACTGAATGCCATAATGAAACCCGATCACATCTACATCCGGGATAATGGAACAGACCACACCTAATAACAGCACACGCCGATTCACCACGTGACGCTGAAAGGCCTGACCCATCGCTAGCGCGACGATGGCGTGCGAAAACTCAGAAGCCATTCCTTCCCTTTCACGTCACTCTGCGCATAGGAAGACCGAATGTGGACACGTCAGGAACTGCAGATGCGAAGCGTCGAGGACACCTCCTGCTGCGGGGTATGATGATCGTTAGACACCTTTCCTAAATTCGACCTGTCGCCACGCTTCGTAGATCACCACCGACACCGAATTCGACAAATTGAGACTCCGGCTTTCCGGAATCATGGGCAGGCGGATACGCCGCTGCTCGGAGACACTTCTCAAAATGTCAGCCGGCAATCCACAGCTCTCCGGACCGAACAAAAACACATCGCCCTCGGCGTAGTCAATTTGGTCATACCGGTGGGTACCTTTTGTCGAGACGGCAAACAGGCGGTGATCTGTAAATCGATCGGCGCAGGCGGTCCAGGTTTCATGGACAGTAATCGCCGCATATTCACGGTAGTCCAGGCCGGCCCGCCGCAGGAGCCGGTCCTCGAGTGTAAACCCGAGCGGTTTGACCAGATGCAAAGAGGAGCCGGTGTTGGCACAGAGTCGGATGATGTTGCCGGTGTTCGAGGGGATTTCGGGCTGAAAAAGGATGACGTCGAACATGGAGTGGAATAGCAGTATGGAAGACCGGCCTACCTCTCGATTAAGACAGAACTCCGGCGGGACAGGAACGACGCTTCACCATCTATGTCCCCTCCGGGGAGCTTGCGTTACGACCATTCACTTTTTCTCGTTCAATCTCGCATTCACTGGTTTCGCAACCCCTTGTGGCTTCCCTCTGTTCGTCCTCATCGGTCACCTTAAGGCACTCGCTACAGGAACTTTGCGCATGGGCAGGAAATCCGAGGCACAACAGCAAGACCAATCAGATGGAACACGTTCCTTGCATAGTAAGACTTCTCATAGAAGAGCTGTCAGCCTCTGCAACGCATGCCGTGAATCCATTTTTCTTGTTCTGCCTCAGACAAAGAGGGGAGCCACACCGCGCTGAGAGAACACGCGCATTATATAATGGTAAGCGGCGCAGGTGGCAATTGAGTCGTGGTATTAAATCGTTCTTTGGACAAGCCAACACAACGTATGCCAATATGTCGTCGAGGGTAGTTTCTCGTATGAAACACTCAGTCGCTCAACCGAAACATCGAACAGTCCCAATCCTAGTTGGCGTAGCATTTGGGCTGGCATTGGCGATGGGAACATTCGCGTTCGCCGAAGACCTGCAATTCCTTTCCGAACATGACATAACCGAACGTGCCAAGGGCGCATGGGAGAGCGGTGCGATCAACCCTGCGCTGGATATCCTTGACCAAGGAATTGAAGAGAATCCTCAGGCACTCTCGTTATATAAACTACGTGGGGATATTCTCTCCACCTCTCGAGGTCCTCGAGAGGCAGTTGAGGCTTATAATACGGTCCTCGCCACACACCCCACGTCGCTGGATGTCCGATGGGCCAAGTGGAGCGTGCTGGTTCGCTGGGGACAGGGAGAAGAATCCATCGATGAATTGCGACGTATTGCAGAGATCGATGACAAAAACCCTTTAATCCATCTGCGGCTGGCGCAGGAATTCCGGAAGCATAATCGCCTCGAGGAATCACTCGATTCTTACAAGAAGGCCGTAAACCTCATGCCTGAGTTACTGGGCTGGCGATTAGCGATGGCCCGAGCGCGTTTTGATGTCCTAGATTATGAAGGCGCGGATAGCGACGTTGCCTACGTGTTGCAGAAGATACCACCCGGCTCTCCGCTGGAGCTTCCTGCTGAAAGTCTCCGCACCGTCATTCATGGATTGTCCCAAGATCGCGGCCGCCGGTTTCAACCAGTTTTTTCTCAAGAAGGAATCACACCGGCCCAATTGAAAGAATGGGCCTTTATCCGTGCGGACGCATGGAGACTGTTCGTTGCAGGGCGATACCAGGAAGCCGAGCCCATATACAGAAAACTTCTGGCGCTCAACCCCAGGGACCCCAACGCCACCCACCAATTCGGGCTGACCTTGATGCAGGTTGGTAAATGTAAGGAAGCGCTAAGTATGTTCGGAAAGGTGTCCGATCTGGATCCAACCGACGAACTGTATGCGGATACCGTGTTTCGGATGGGTCAATGCCTCGTGGATCTGGAACAATGGGAAGAAGCGTTCGTCCATTTCCAAATACTCTATGACGAAGCCGTTGAAATTGAAGAGCACACGAAGAATGTTCAGCTTCCACCAGGAACGCGTGTGTTGGATAAACAGAAACTGGCCCGGTGGCTCGAGAAGGTACGCCCGCATGTTCCTGAAGCCGCGCAATTGTCAACTCATGGTACCGGAGGCAGCGGCTCACACAAAGACGGTTCTCGTCCCACAGTCCTGACGGAAGAAGAATATGCGAAAGTTCTCGAACGGGTAAAACCTCAGAAGCCTCTGGACACTGGGTCGTCACTGATTGGCAGAGACGCCGATTTCAGTTGGTTTCGCTATGTCATCCCCGCGAGCAAAGTGATGCGCGATGATTTTCCCACCGGTGACCATCAATTTATTCCGCTTAATCCGGGAGACAGCTTTCCGACAACACAGCAAGACATCTACTTGGTGTTTGGGCTGGTATCGGCTTCCTATGACGCGGTACCCCTTACGGCACAATGTTTTTTAGAGACCTCGGAGATGACCGAAAACCAAAATCCCTTAACTCAGGATCGGGTCATGATGTCCATGAACGACCAGTCTGCCTACTTTAGATTATCCCCTCCTAAAACCGGATGGACACCCGATCTGTATCGTTGTGGATTATTCGCAGGAGAACGGACATCCGCCGATACGCAAGTTGACGACGTCAGGTTCCGCATCATTCCATCGCCCCGGCCACCGCAGCAGAGCTCCTAAGAACGACAGAGCCGCGAGAGAAGATAGATCTTGGCGGCTATCCAGCATATCAGGATGCTGAAGAGTACATTGACCGTCAGAATGCTCATCACCCCAACCCTGTACATGTTCTCATAGAGCAGCTCGGCCCTTCCCGATAGGCGCAGGAACATGGGACGTCCGCGCGCGATGACTGCGTCAATGACAAGGAAACAACGGGAAGATTCCGGGGGAAAATTTACGGGGAAGGCGTGTCAGCTTTCACAAGGTCTGGCCGACAATTTCAGAGGACCTCGAAGGATACCTCTTTCATACTGAAATCCCCAGTCTTGTCGGCCACCACGATTCGCACACGATGCTTTCCCGGCGGAATCTTTGCTTCCTTCACTTGAATGCCGTCAGGCGTCACATAGGGCCGTATGCGATCCGTGATGTCGATCGGGATGAACTTGACCAATGTTACCTTCAACGTCGCCAGATCAATAGGCTCAGATCGAGGGGTGAAGCGGACCAGAACCTGGATCGGCATCGACCCGCGGCCACCGTTGAGAGGTTCCACAACATCAATGACGGGACCCAAACTTATATCTTCCCGTCCGACCTCTAAGGTTCCTCGCTTGGGCTCTGGTGCAGGAGCCATCGCAGCTTCTTCAGGGAGAATGAGCCAATCACCGGTTCCTGCGAGCCCCATGGGGGCCAAACAGACCAGACTCATCGTGCTGCCTATTACAATCACCCTCAAACGCCGCTTCAACACATGCATGTTCATGACTCTGTCTCCTTTTTGACAGACATCACGAGAGGTGACGCGCTTAGCCTGGATGCCGGGCGACGAGACCCAGCTGAATTATGGCACTCATGCGAACTCGACTCAAGTGAGAGAAAATGAAGCAGAACAAGTATGTCGCAGATACCGGACCCGAAGAAACAGTGCCGTCCGATTTGAGTTATCATTATTCTTTCGGCCAATAGTCTCTATGAAAATCCTTTAATCGTCCATCTTGCGCGAAGACCAGAGTCTTCCGCCAGCCTTGCGCACCGCCATACCCAGAAAACTCCCATGTCCATATATCCTCTCCCTCTTGGGATGTTACGCGCTTCGCCGGCTTGCCCCACTCGGTCAGGTAATAATCCTTCGTCTTCACCCCGATCTCTTGCCGCCTCTCTGCATCAAACGCTTCCCAGCGCTGTTCCAGGGTCATGAAGCATCCCGTCAACAGCAGCAGCATTGTCAGAAGAACGCGGGACAGGTGGAATGGCCGTTCAGACAAAGGAGGATTCTTCTGTCTGAGCCATTCCATTCATGTCTCTGAGCTTGATTGTTCACTCAGCCAGGTTTCAAACGCGTGACGAAGCAGTTGCTTATACCGGGGTTCATATCCGGGAATGGATGAGTAGTCTCCCGATTCCAGCATCTTTCGAATGACGGTTTCAGAGTAGGAAGGCCTTCCATCTTTATGATCTTTATGCCACACAGCAAGACGTTCTTCAGACTCTCCATCACGTTGATCCGAAAATACGTACCAGTCGCAGTCAGAGGAAAATCGAAGATAGGCCATGGCAAAACGGTACTCCGACATTAAGGTGAGGTCAAGAATGAGCCTGGAGGTTAGCCACTCGTGGCTGGTGCGGGTCCCTCTCCCACCCTGGGACAAGGCTGGCAGGCAGCCACGCCGAGTGGTGACAGATAGGTGCGGCTTGGGGTTAGACGGCAGCAACTGGAGCAGAATTGCACAACATGCCGACATTTTTTATCAATGAGCAGACTGCCCGAGCCGATCATAGCCCTTCCGGATCGTTTAAGCCCACAATTTCACGTCAAAACCCCATAGATTTTAATCGCGGCATAAGGCTTGCTGAGGCGGAGGGATTGAGTATAGGGAACCTGAGAGATGGAGGAATCTCTTCAGGTTAACTCCAACTGATTTCCAAGGAGGGGAACCAATGAACATCGATGTGAAGCGACTCTTGGCTTTGGCCCTGATGGCAGGGATCATCGGGGGTTTCGGCACCGGGCTGGCGCTGGCGGACTCTGACGAGGCAGCATCATCCAACGCGCAGTCCATGCAGATGGATACTGCCCCAGGCCCAGCCTTTACCACCGTGGATGGGAAGATCAGCAAGATTGACGGGCCGGTGTACACGGTTCAAAGCGAATCCACAGGCTATCAGAACCTTGGCAGCACGAAGAACGTCAATGAAGTGAAGATCTATGTCAGCAAGGAGACCAAAAAACTCCACGGGGAAAAGAAAGTCGGAGATAAGATTCGGGCCGAGGTAACCCAAGGCGGCTTTGCCAACTCGATTCAGTAACGCCTTGCGGTCTTTTGAATGGGCGGTTTGCAGGGACCGCCCATTCGCGTTCTTAGACTAGCCCCCCTCAATTTTTATTCGCAACCACTGAACCATCACATCGATTATCCATGAGGGGAACGCCATCTTGGCATTGACCTACTTAGTGGGTCCAGATCTGTGCTGGAGTCGCTTCGAAGGGATAGACATGAATCATCCACCCACCGGCTTGGGGAACGAATCGCCCGCCGGCTTGCTGGCACTCTGACTCCGTGGCGATGGTTCCCTTGAACCCAAACTGTTTCCGGGTTATGCGACGTCCACTGCCGTCCGGCTGGAGACACAGATTCACGTGGGCATGCCACTGCGCAACGCTCAAAGGGATGCGATCGTTTAACTGATCTTCACTCATACCTCTCGGCCCCGTGTACATCGCCCCCTCGAGTTCATAACCTTCCCCGCTTTTCTTATACAACAGGGCAGTCGGCTCAGCCGGATCAAAGCGAACCCTGGCTAGAAATCGGCGTTGCTTATTCGCGAAATGGTAATGCTTCGGCGTTCGCTCAGGATGAAGCGGAATATACCCGTCGTTCATGGCCACCCGGTAATCCTTGTACTTTGCGAGTGCCTGCCGTAGAGACTGGACGATTTGATCGGCACGTTGGGCATCGCCTGGATTCGCTGGCCGCAGCGTTGTCCATCTCATGTGGGGCCCGGCATGTCGCTGATGAGGTATCATCGCTTCGACAGTACCCTCGGCATGGTCATGATGATCCATGTTCATACTCTGGGGAGTGGGATTTTCTTGCACTGATTCAACTATTTGAGTCGACTTCGCCCTGTCAATATGCCAAACCAGGCTCCCTAAGAAAGCCAGAACCATGCCCAGAACGACCCTGCCGCGGCGTGTTGAGCTTGGATTACCTTGGCCAGTCATACTTACCTTCTTTAAATGCTCCCCCGTGATCGCTTGGATCCTCTTCTAGCACAAGAAACGAGCTGACCTCGTACCCGTTGACAACCCAGGACCGTTTGCACGGCGTTTCCCATCAGCCACACGTTAACCACGAGCTGAGTGTTCGTCCCGTCGTTCCGCCGTCTAGAATTCTTGCCAGCCTTTCCCCGTTGCATACAGGAGCGCAGCTGCACTGGCCTGTACTCCGTACCGCGCCTCCGAAAGACGGACTTCCGCCGACAAGAGCGCCGTCGTCGCGGTCGTGACGTCCACTATCGATGCCAGCCCAAGCCGGTATCGTTCCTTCGCCAGCGTCAGAGCACTGCGTGCCGACTCAACTTCCCGTTCCTCGACTTTCACCTGCTGCTGTGCGGTCTGGAGGCTCAGATAGGTGTCGGTTACCTCGAGGGCCACCTGGTTCGACAGATCGACTTTCTTTTGTTCCGACTTATACTTTTGTTCGCGTGCCTGAGCAGTCTGATTCTTGATGAGAAACCCCGTAAACAGCGGAACGGACACCGTCGCCCCAGCACCCCACCAGAGGTTCGTCTGTCCCGGATGGGAACCCGCATATTGGTTAATCGGTGCGTCGCTGAAATGGATCACGCCGTACATGCCTAAGGCCGAGATGGTAGGGAAGTTGAGCGCCTCGGCTCCGCTGAGTTTTTCGTCGGCCTGACGGATCCGATCCGTTGTCCCTTGAAGCTCGGGACGATCTTCCATGGCTCGCTGGATCAGCATTTCGAGCGTGGCCGACGGCATAGCGCTGGCCGGCACCTCTTCCAACGTGTACTCTTCCGGCCCGCGCACCCCCATCGTGTTATTGAGGGTCGCAAAGGCTGCGCGCAGCTCGTTCTTCGCTTGCAGGAGCTGAACCTCGGCGTTCCGAAGTTCCACTGAGATGAGATCGAGATCCAGCTTGGATTTTAGCTGACGCTTGTACAGAAGTGCGATTTGATCCCGGATAATCCCGCGCTCGCGCACGGTCTCTTCCGCGATCTCAACCAAACGCTTCTCTCGTATGCAACGGATGTAAGCGTGCTGCACCCTGAGAATCACGAGGGCTTTGTTCGAGACGATGTCTTTTTCAGTTGCCTCCTGTCCGGCTCGCTCCGCCTCGATCCTGTGAGAGGTCTGGCCGAAGTCATAGAGCAGTTGATCCCCGCGAAAGCCGGCGCTCTCGACATAGGATGTCGGCTTGTTTTGCGCACCGGCAATATTGAAGGCGCTAAGGGGCCGAATCGTCCCGCCCGTTTGAATGGCGTAGGCATTGAGTTCGGGGTAATACTGCGCCTTCGCCTGCTCCGTGACTGCCTCAGCCGCCATAGCAGTTTCCTTTGCCTTCTTGAGCGTAGGGTGCTGCTCGAGTCCGATTTGAACCGCCGTCTTGTACCCAAGAAAGGCGCCCTTACTCGGCGGAACAGTACGTGAAGAGTCGGTCACCGGCTCGCCGGCAAGAGGCGATGACCCTTCCGCAGACCAGGTTCTGTCGGCACTCACCACAATGGTAGACGATCCCAGCCATAGGAACGCGAGCACGATCAGTTGGTAGCGGTCAGCGTGAAGTCTCGCGCTGCTGGACTGGCTCCGCTCAGTACCGACCATACTCCACTCCCGTGGCATAGGCGAGCGCGGCATCGCTTGCGCGAAAATCATATTGAGCGGTGGCCAGCCCGACTTCAGCGTTCAAGAGATCAGCTGTGGCAGTGACGACATCCAAAATGGAGCCTAAGCCAGCCTTGTATCTCTCTCGTGCCAGGGTGAGCGCCTCGCGCGCATGAGCGACTTTTTCTTCGGCCACTGTAATTTGCTCCTGCGCGGTGAGACGACTCAGGAAGGCCTGAGCGACTTGAAGAACAATATCGTTGGCGATCACGCGTGTGTCCGCTTCGACCCCTGCCTTGCGAGCCTCAGCTTCATTGATCTGCCCCTCAATTCGTCCGCCTGTGTACAGGGGAAACGCGCTCGTGCCGCCTGCTCCCCACCAGCCGAGTTTGGCTCCAGGATTGCTGACTGCTTGGCCGCTCGACTCCTCCTCTCGACTCCACCATGTGTAACCAGCCGTGCCGATGGCTGTGATGTTTCCGAAGTTCAACGCCTTGGCAGCCTTCAACGCTTCCTCAGCCGCTTGAATGCGATCTTTGCTTCCTAAGAGTTCCGGTCTCTTTGACAGGGCTTCAGGCAACAGTGAATCGATCGCAGGGGCGGGCGTGATCGACAGGGTGCCGATTTCCAAGTCATATTCGGCCCCGGGCTGGAGCCCCATTGCGTTGTTCAGGGCTGCGAAGGCCGCTTTCAAATCATTCTCAGCCTTGATCAGCGCAAGTTCTGCTCGATCGGCCTCGACCGACGCAAAGTCAAGATCGAGCTTGGAACGGAGCTGGTGCTGGTAGAAAGTGGCCGCTTGGTCGCGGATCAGCGTACGCTCTTTAAATACCTCGCGCGCGATATCCACTAACCGCCGTTGTTTCAGGCAATTCAGATACGACTGTTCGACGTTGAGGATGGTCAGCGCCTTGCTGGTGAGGACGGCCTTTTCAGCCGAGGAGGTAAAGGCCTTTTGCGCAAGAATCTGATGCGCCGTGCGGCCGAAATCTGTGATCAATAGGTCGACGCGTATGCCCGGCGTCGTGAGGTAATTGGTCGGCTTTGGGAGAGAGCCGGAGATGCCTAGATTGGCGAGGACTCTCGTATTGCCGCCGGTACTGGCATAGATTCCCGTGACTTGCGGATAATTGACCGATTCGATCTGCTTCACGACCGCTTGGGACTCGAGGACTTCGTGCTGAGCGATCTTGATGCGAGGTTGCTTCTCCAGCGCGAGATGGATGGCTCCGTCCCATGACAACGGCGACCTCTTGGATGATGCGGCGGGCAACTCGACCCGATCGGCTGCCTGGAGCCGTTCAGCCATGATGGCAGAACCCACCATGGCGATGGCCAACATCCATTTAATAGCGCTGGTAGTCTTGTCCTGTGGCATAGGCCACCACTGCCTCGCTGGTTTTGTAAATGTACCGAGCTTCGGTGAGACGCGACTCGGCTTCAAATAGCACCGCTGTGGCGCGGATCACTTCTATGATGGGATTCAATCCCAACCGGTACCGTTCTTCAGCCAGGGTCAGTGCTTCTTTCGCGAAGGCCACTCGATCCAGCTCGAGTGCAATTTGTCCCGCGTTCGTGACCAAAGCGAGATAGGCACGAACGATCTGCAAGACAACTTCGTTCGCGAGATTCTCAAACTCTTGCTCCGTTTCCCCTCTCCGATGACCAGCTTCCTTCACCTGGTTCTGAATCCGAAAACCCGTGAAGATGGGGAACTTGGCCGTGGCGCCGCCACCCCAAAGCGGCGCCACCTCGTTGTCATGGAGGCCGTTATCATGCACATCCCAGTACTTCGTCGCTCCGATGGTTCCGACCGCGGTGACTGACCCGAAGTTCAAGGCCTTCGCGGCTTTAAGTAACTCTTCGCTCGCCACCACGCGATCTCGATTACCAAGCAACTCCGGTCGATCCTTGAGGCCCGCTTCCAGCAGAGACTTCGGATCCGGCTCCTCGGAGACGGCCACGGACAATTTTTCTAATTCGTAGTGACCCGGCCCTTCGACGCCCATCGCGTTGTTCAAGCCGGCAAAGGCTTGCTTCAAGTCGTTCTGCGCTCTGATCAACGCGAGTTCGGCATTGGACACTTCGACCAACACCAAATCCAGATCCACCTTCGACTTCAGCTGGTTCTTGTAGAGAGCTTGGACCAGATCTCGAATCACCATCCGCCGCTTGACCGTTTCCGAGGCGATAGTGATGAGGCTTTGTTGCAGCAGACAATTCAAGTAGGCCTTCTGCACGCTCAAGATCACGAAGGCCTTGTTCGTGAGAATATCTTTCTCACTCGCGGCTTCATTGGCTTTGTTGGCAAGGAGACGATGAGCCGTATAGCCGAAATCCGTGATCAATTGGTTCAGCAGCAGCCCCCCGGTCAGCATATTCTGGTTGTGCTTAGCGAGGGCGCCGCCAGGGTCGAATCCATGCCCGCCGCGATCATGGACGATCTTGCCGTCAGCCGTCACGATGCGGAGCGAACCGCTGCTCTCCGCGATCGAAGCTTCTAACCAGGGATACAGTTCGCCTTGAGTCTGCTGGGACAGAGCCTTTGCGACCATGGACGCAGAACGTGATCGCTCGATCAGAGGATGCTGCGCCAATCCGATGCGGATGGCTTCTTGACGTGTCAACAAGGAGCCGGGAGGCCTCGTATGGGGACGAAGCGGAGCTGCGTCGCCTCGATCGTTCGAATCGCTCGGCTGCGCCGAAGACAAGCCGAACGGGAAGGTGACCAGCGCCAATGCGAAGATCATGGGGACGATTTGACGCATCAATCCTTTGCGCCTCGCATCCGAATGCGAGGCCCGTGTAATGGCTTAAGAGTGATTTAAAGCTTCTGGCGAGCCGGCTTCCCGACCGGAAGGTTGTATGCCGAGGCTTTCACCGCCTGCCCGTCTGTGAGCCCGCCCTTTCCCACCACGACGATTTCTTCCTCTCCAGTGAGGCCATCAACCACCTCCAGCCACAAACCGTCATCGATGCCGGTCTTGATGGGAACGAGACGGACCTGACCTTGATCAAGAACAAAGACCGACTTCGCGCTTCCGTTCTGTGTCGTCACCACAGCGGCTGGTGGAATCACGAGCGCATTCGGATGCTGCTGGAGGTGCAGCGCGACGTTCACGAACATGCCAGGCTGGAGTTTGTGGTCCTTGTTCGGCAGGTCGATCTCAACCAGGAGAGTGCGGGTCGCAGGGTCAAGCGCTTCGGTGGTCCTGGTAATGACAGCGTTGAATTCTTGTCCGGGCAACTCGCGGGAGATCAGCGTCGCGGACACGCCTGGCTTGGCCAGTAACGCCGATTCCTGAGGCACGTTCACGTAGATGCGGAGCGTCTCGATATCCATGAGGGTGAACAACGGCACGGCCTGCGTGGCCGAGCCGGTCGCCGCCTGAATCAGCGCACCAGGGTCCGCGAAACGGGCTGTGATGACGCCATCGAACGGCGCATATACTTTCGTATATTCGAGCAAGGTGCGACGGTTGTCACGGAGATGCTTGGCAGCCTCGGCGGCGGCTTGAGCGACATCCACGTCCTGTCTGGCGATCACATCCGGATTCTCTTTCCACACCCCATATAGACGGTCAGCAGTAATCTTCCTGATCTTGTAATCCGCCTCAGCCTGACGGTATTGATCTTCAACTTCCGGCGCATCAATTATCCCCAGCAATTGCCCCTTTTTAACCACGTCCCCTTTGTCGAACCCAATCCATTTCAAGTAACCGGACACTTTTCCATACAGAGTTGCCTGATACCAAGGAGAAATGTTCGCCGGCAACGTCAGGGTCTGGCTAATATCGCTTCGTTCGACTTTCAAGACTTGGACCTGCGGCGCACCGGCAGACGTTTGAGCCGACTCTCGACCTGTATCCGGCGAGGAGACTGTTGGTTGCTGGCCCTGGATGATGATGAAGGCCACCGCGAGAAGGAAGAGCACTCCAGCAACCGTTAGGGTGATTTTGATTCGAGCCGTCGGTGTCATATGTGCCAAGGAGTCACTCCGTTCGAGAGTATAGTCCAATTCCATTGCTCCTCCAAATCAGTAGACCTTTCCTTCCGCTTCGGCCAGCTTGGCTGCCGAGCGGCGACGGACGATTACGTGTAGAACCGGGATGAAGAGTAACGTCATGAAAGTCGACACGGTTAGTCCCCCGATCACTGCCCGGGCCAAGGGCACGTTGGCTTCGCTTCCTTCTCCAATCCCTAACGCCATCGGCGCCAACCCAAGAACGGTGGCCAGCGAGGTCATGAGGATCGGACGAATGCGGAGCCTCCCCGCTTCGACGACGGCTTCTTCGAGCGGCATTCCTTCACGCAACCGATTGTTGGCAAAATCGACGAGCAGCACGCTGTTCGACACGACGATCCCGATCATCATGAGCGTCCCGATCAGAGATTCGACGTTCACGGACGTATCGGTCAGGAGAAGCATCCAGATCACCCCGATGAAGCCCAGCGGTACCGCGAACATGATGACGAAGGGATCGAGCCAGGATCGAAACAGTCCGACCATCACGAGATAGATGAACACCATCGCGAGAGGAAGGGTACTGGAGAAACCAATAAGCGCGGTACGCATGCTCTCGAACTCACCCATGAAGGCTACCCGCACATCCTCTGGCACACTTACCTTCGCGAGCTCGCCTTGGATCTTTGCAGCAATGTGGCCCAGATCATTGTCCTTCACACTCACCAACACGTCCATCGTCCTGAGCAGACTATAGTGGTCCACGGTTTCAGGGCCGGTTTTTCGAACGACATCCACGAGGTCCCGTAGAAGAACAGGAGGCTTTGCTCCGTCAGTGCCGGCTCCTGGCAGTCGAGGCTGTTCGGGAAAAGGGGTCTGCCCAAGTACCAATGAGCTGCCTCTCAGTCCCGCTCCCCCGATGCTGGCCGCTGCTGGCTGCTCAACATGGATACCAATCAACGGCATGTTCAGAAAATCTTCAAACTCCACGAGGATCTGTTCCGGGAACTGCGTGACCACGAAATAGGCATTATTCGTTTTGGGATCGATCCAATAGCCGGGATTGAGGGTCAGGTTTGACGCGAGGCCGGTAATGAGATCAGTGACGATCTGCTGTTCGTTGAGGCCAACGTAGGAGGCCTTCGCCCGATTGATGTCCAGGTGAATTTCCGGGTAGTCTATCCCTTGGCGGACCTGCACATCCGCGGTTCCCGGCACTCGGGCAGCCGCTTCTTTGATCTGCCCGGCGACTTGGGCGATTTCATTTATATCGATACCACTCACTTTGATGTCGATAGGAGCCGGCAGGCCGAAGTTGATCACATCACTGACGATCCCACCGGTCTGAAAGGAGAACTTCAGACCTGGCATCTCACGGTAAAGAGTCTCTCGCAATCGCGCGACGATATCCGGTGTCCGCGCCTTATGGTCGCGGACAAGGGTGACTAGGATGAACGCCTGGTGCGGGCCATTTACCGGCGAGTACAGAACCATCCATCCCTGCGGAAGTCCGATGTTCGAGACGATCTGGTCTACGTCCGATTTGGGAATCTCTTGTCTGATCAGATCCTCGATCTTCGCGATGATGGCCTCGGTTTTTTCGATTCGGGTTCCCTCGGGCGCCGACACGTTCAGAATGAAGGATCCTGCGTCCACCTTGGGGAAAAACTCGGTTGCCATGTTAGGGGCCATGAAGACGGAGCCGACGAAGGTGAGCGTGACAACGATGACGACCACAGCCTTGTGGGCCAGGCACCAACGGAGAACCAGGACATACCAATCAACGAATGGGTCGAACAGACTGAGCCGGTTCCACCACGCGACAAAGCCGCTTTGAGGGGGCGGAGCGTGCCCGTGGCTGCCGTGCCCTTGCCTGAAGAGCCATGCGATCGTAACCGGCGCGACCGTCAGCGCAACGAAATATGAGGCCATCATCGCGTAAGCGACCGTGAGCGCCAGCGGGACGAACAAGAATTTAATGATGCCCGTGAAGAAGGCAATTGGGAGAAAGACCAGGAAGACTGTGATCGTAATCACCAGCATTGGCATTGCCACCTCAGTCACCGCGTCACCTGCCGCATCCTTGGCCGACTTGCCCATGTCCATATGTCGGTGGGTATTCTCCACAACCACGATCGCATCATCCACGAGACGACCAACGGCCAGAGCCAGGCCACCCAGCGTCATGATGTTGATCGTATGTCCGGTGAAAAACAAACCGATGAAGGCGGCCGTCACCGACAGGGGAATGGCCAAGGCGATGATGAGCGTGTAACGGAGGCTGCCCAAGAACAACAAGACCATCAGACAGGCGAGCCCGCCGCCGAGGAGGCCTTCATGCTCGAGCGTTTGAATGGATTGGCGGATATAGATGGATTGATCGAACAACAGCTTGACCACGATGTCTTTGGGGATGCCGACGAGTTTCGGCAAAGCCTCTTTGATCCCGTCGACGACCCGCAGGGTGTTGGCGCCGGCCTGTTTCATGATCGGGAGATAGACTGCCCTGTGCCCATTGATCCGAACGATGTTGGTCTGGATCATCGTGGAATCGACCGCTTTGCCCACATCTCGGAGGAAGACCGGCACTCCGTTGACCAGCTTGAGCGGGATCTCGTTCATCTGATCCACGATCTTGATCATGCTGTTCGTATAGACGTTATAGTCGAAATCTCCGATCTTCACGTCACCGGCCGGCAACAGAACACTTTGGGCGTTGACCGCATTCACGATATCGTGCGTTGAGACACCGCGGGCGAGCATCCGTTCAGGATCAAGAAAGACCGTCACTTGCCGCACAGTCCCACCGAATGTCGTCGGATACATGATCCCTGGCACATTGCCGAACTGCGGTCGCACGTTGAAATAGGCGATGTCGCGAACCTCCTTTTCGCCCATCGTCTCGCTGCTCGTCGTCTGGACCGCGATCGGCAAGCTGGCCGCTCCAAACTTGATGATGATGGGCGGAAAGACTCCCTGCGGCAGATACCGCAGATTCGAATAGGTGAGGCTCGTGATCTCAGCCACCGCCGCATTGACGTCGTACGACGGTTGAAAATAGATTTTGATGAGACTGACTCCAGACAGCGACCGTGATTCGATGTGCTCGATGTATGAGGCTTGGAGAAAGGCCTGCTCCAAGCGGAGGGTAATCGCACCTTCAACTTCCGATGGCCCCATACCTTTATAGAACGTCGCCACGGCGACAACCGGCAGATTGATCTCCGGGAAGATGTCCACGACCATGTTCTGGTAGGGCACGACTCCGAGAATCACGACGATGAGGCTAATCGCTGCGGCTGCAAAGGGATTCTTGAGTGCGGCGTGGGTCAGCATCGGGTTTCCACGGGATTAGGTATCACGTTCCAAGTGGTCCAAAATCGACACATCACTGCAACGCATTGCACCAGTTCATCGAAGGTTCCTGGCTTCACGACATAGCCATTGGCACCGTAGGCATAACCGGCCGTCATGTCGCACGACGCCTCCGAAGTCGTGAAGACTACGACTGGAATCGAAGCAAGGCGATGATGGGTTCGAAGTCGAACCAGGAACTGGTCGCCGCGCGTTTTTTCTAACTGCCAATCGAGCAGGATCAGAGAGGGCAGCGACTCGTACACGGTACGATTAGCCAGGAAATGCATCGCTGCTTCGGGGTCATGTTCGGTATAGAGCTGGATGTCCAGTCTGGCTTGGGCCAGCGCCTGGCGGAACAACTCACACTCGCCGGGGCTGTCGTCGATTAATAAAACGGATGCAAGGTTCCGCATAATGCAATCCTTCAGAGGAATCCGGAGAGGAATATCAGCAGGGAATGTGCCGGACTCCAAGAGGTAGAGCATCAGGATATAATAGTGGACGACTAACAATAACTTATAAAATGAATCTGAAGGGATTGATGAAGGCCAATTGAGAGAGGATTGGGGAGAAGTTC
Organism: Nitrospiraceae bacterium; assembly: GCA_035623075.1. Classification (NCBI taxonomy): domain Bacteria; kingdom Pseudomonadati; phylum Nitrospirota; class Nitrospiria; order Nitrospirales; family Nitrospiraceae; species Nitrospiraceae bacterium. Next base: position 35,588 of record DASPUC010000005.1, read on the forward strand.
CACAGAATCGTGGACTTTTTCCAGAGAGTTAGGAGCGTGGCCTAGTGGTCTTCCATACCAAGCTGGCGGAGGAACAGGTCAAGACAGCGCAAGGGGCTCTGCAGCCGGAAGAGCCACGCTAGAAGCTTGGCCTCCGCACCCCGGTTGGAAGTGACGCAAGCGGAGGTCGCTTTCACGGCTGCACAGACCTGATTGCTGGAGGCTTAATAATATGACTACAAGATAGCGGAGGTAACGCTGGCCTACACCACTGGCGGACAGGTTCGAATGGAGATGGACTCAACGGTCCGCTAACGTGAAGACGTAGTTGCGACCGGTCCTGGTTGGAGTTTCGCGAGATCGATGACAAGTTCATCGGTGGTATTTGCCAGCAGTGTGTCCCAGAGACTATGCCGATAATGCACGACGGCCTCGGAAGGCTGAAAAAAGAGATCAAACTCCTTCGGAGCCGTCGGCCGCATCGGATAGCGACGGTCATAGATCATGCCGTACGTTGGGATCCCGTAGATAATCTGCCAGTTCCCTAGAATGAAATGTAGTTCGGTGCCGTGGAAGTATAACCCCCCCGAGGTAATCACACGCTTGACGGAGGTTTGTGGCTGACTCAGATAGAACGTCACCCGTTCGTTGTCTCTGGCCTCCGCCAACGCTTGGGCGATATGCTGTGAGAGCAGCCTGATTTCATCAGGAGAAAACACCGGCTCGAACGGAGCCTCACCCTGTATCCACTTCTGCAGCCAGATCCGATGCTCTTGCACCCGTATGCCGTCGAGCAGGCGGGCGACTTCATCGGCCGTGATGACCTTGGGATGATTATGCGCGGTCGGCGGCCACTCGGGCAACACCAGGTCATCCAGTTCAAGCCGAACAAAGTTGACGGGATCCTCGTAGACGGAACGGTAGGGCACGTGAGGGATCGCGCAGCCAAGCAAACCCGGCAGGAAATAAAAAATAAGAAGTGTGGCGACTCGGCTCAGCTCTTCCCTATTCTTTATGCTTTTCACCTCTGACACCTGGCTCTTCACCCCTCACTAATCGTGACTGTCATCTCAACTCGTTCCAACGGGTTGTCGCGGCCATCGCGCCTCAGATTCACGACCTTGTCGGCGACGTCCATCCCATTGACCACTTCACCGAACACGGTGTACTTCCAGTCGAGGGAATTCGCGTCGGCGACACAGATAAAAAACTGCGAGCCCGCGCTATCTGGGTCGTTCGAACGAGCCATGGATAAAATACCGCGTTTGTGCGGCTTGCTGTTGAATTCGGCTTTGACCTTGTAACCCGGTCCACCCATACCGTGCATGCTTCGATCGGGATTTTTGCTGTTAGGATCGCCGCCCTGAATCATGAACCCCGGAATCACGCGATGAAACGTGGTCCCGTTATAAAATCCTTTCTTGGCCAGGTCCACGAAGTTCTTCACATGACCCGGCGCGACGTCAGGATAGAACCGGAGCACGATGTCGCCGAGAGACTGTCCCTTGCTCGTCACCGTAATCGTCGCACGCAGTTTGTCACTGACTTCTGCCATACTCCGTATCCTTTCTTTGGTTACCGGAACAAGAAGGGCGGCGGAGCCATCCCTCCTTCCAAACCTTGGTTAATAGGGCTCCATGTCTGCCCGTCGTCGTCGCTGCGAAAAGCACCCGCATTGGTCCCGACGTAGAGAGCGCCGCTTCCGGACTCAATCAGCACCTGCGTCGCCATGCTGGTTAGTCCTTTGTTCAGCGGAATCCACTGACGTCCTGTATCGGTCGTTTTGAAGATTCCCTGGCCGGTCGCCACGAAGAGTCCGCGGCTGTTGAACACGATCCCCCGAATCGAGTCGTTCGGTAGTGCGCGGCTGATCGACCGCCAGGTCACGCCGCCATCTATGCTGCGAAAAACTCCGCCATCGAAGGTTCCGGCGTAGATCCCTCCTTCAGGATCAATGATCAGCACTCGAATGAAGTTTTCGACCATCCCTTCATGATCTTTCAACCCGTGCTCCATCCTGGTCCATCCAGCAGAATGAGCCTTGAAACGCAAGACACCCTTCCCGGACGTTCCCGCAAAGAGTGTACCATCCGATGATTTTGCCAACGTGTGCACGAGGATGTCGTCTAGACCGCTGGTCACCACCGACCAATGGTCGCCGCCATGATCCAGGCGGTAGGCTCCGTTCGCTGTCCCGGCATAAAGGTTATCCCCACTTGCGAGGAGAGCTTTGATTTCATGCCGCTTGAGCCCCTCGTTGACAGCCTGCCACGTTTTGCCCTGGTCACGAGAACGAAAGACGCCGCCACGAAATGTTCCCGCATAGACGGTCCCGTCTTGTGTCGTCGTCATGCAGAGAATGAAAGGATCGGTGACACCCTGACCGGATTTCGTCCAGGTCGCACCACGGTCCTCGCTGCGAAAGATACCGTGTCCGAACGAGCCGGCATAAACGTGATTCTTGCCGGATGCCGTCAGCGCTTGAATGCTGGCCGCCTGTTGGTCCAACGGTGAACCGGTCGCATCGGTCTGAGCCACCGGCACAGACGGTGTATTCACCTCAGCCAGAACACTCGGGCAACAGAAGACCATGAGTGCAAGAGCGACACGTGCCATTATATGGTTGTTCAACCGCATGGCTATGGTTACCGCACGCGGTGCCCAGCCGTGCCCATCGGCAGATCTGGATCGAGGGGGAGGCTCACAGCCTGACCGGAATATCGGCCGAACAACCTGGCTCCGAGAATGCCCACTTCATACAGCAGCATCAGTGGCACGGCCATCAGCAGCATCGTAAAGAGCGTGGCATCTGGGGTCACGATGGCGGAGAGAATCAGCGCACCAAGGATGGCGTGCCGACGATACTTGGCGAGACTCTGGGCGGACACTACGCCGAGCCGTGCGAGTAACGTGAGCGCCAGCGGCAACTCGAAAGCGCAACCGAAAATCAGCAGGAACTTTACGTTGAAATCGATGTACGTTCCCACCGAAAGTTGCGGTGTGATGTCGCGATCCATCCCGAAACTGACGAAGAAATCGATTACTAGTGGAAGGATAACGAGATTGCAAAAGATGAGGCCGAGGGCGAACAGCCCTCCTGCCAATGCGAAGAGCGGGATGCTCCAGCGCTGCTCACGAGGAAGCAGCGCTGGAGCAATGAATTTCCAGAACTGGTAGAAAACGACGGGCAAACTGCATACAACCGCTGCCAGAAACGAAACTTTGATCGAGGCGAACAGCGCTTCCGTCGGCCCGTAAAAGACCAGCTGGTTGGGAAACGGCCGATTCAACCAGGCGATCATGTCGGCGGAAAACGCGAAGGCCCCCATCAACGCGACGAGAATCGTGGCCCCGATGATAATCAGCCGCCGCTTGACGGTTTGGATATGTGCGGCCAAAGGGTTGACGATCTGTGCCATATAATATGTCTCGGCAGCCCGCCATGCCCGTCTCCATGATACTAGGGCTTAGTGGGCTGTCGCGTGTAAATCGTGATCGCGGTAGCTTCGAATGAGCTCCGCCATTTTATCTTTTTTCAGCAGCTTTTCTTTCTGCAACTGCTTCTTCTGCAGCTCTTCAGCGGGCGTGAGGACATGGTGCCTTTGCAGCTCGTTGAGTTCGTGGTCCAGCCGATGGTGGGACTCTTCCAGTGCACGAAATTCGTGGCTGGACTGGCGTAGCCGTTCCGCAATCGCATCGTCCGTCAGCATATCGCACCTCCTGGTGTAGGTTAGTTATGCATGCCTGACACGACTGTCTGCCTGACTCCCGGATGTTTGCAGCCACTGGGGCTGCACCACAATGGGTTCCAGTTCCATCAAAACCGCATCTTCGCTGGGATTAGTGTAATATGAAGGACGAGTGGCAATCCGGTGAAACCCGAGGCGTTGGTAGAGCGTCTGTGCCGCGATATTGGAAGCTCGAACTTCAAGCACGGCACGGACCGCACCTTGATTGACTCCCGTTTGCAAGGCGTGGATCACCAAGGTCCTCGCCAAGCCTTGCCGGCGCACTGAACTCAGCACCGCCAGATTCATCAAGCGAACTTCCTCGAAGACGATCCAATAACACAGGTACCCGACGACCGCCGTCGAATCGGTGCCCGGCATGTCGCTCTGTTTCGCCAGGAGAAAATGGGCGAACCGATTGCCGGTTAACTCCGCCTCCAGCATTTTGCGCGTCCAGGGGGCTGAGAAGCAAGCCTCTTCGATATGTAGGATATCAGATAAGGCTTCGAGGGTCGCGGGTTCAATCGTAAAGGATCCTTTCACGTTTTGTTCCCTCTGGTCCTGATCCGCCGCTCAGACTCGCCGACACGTATTCTGGCCATTCTGGCCCCCAGTTTCTTGGCCACCCGTTCCTGACGGCGCGCAACGGGGGATACACCTCCCGATTGCTCGTACTTCAGCTCAGCCTCGGATTGCTGGATATATAAAGGACTTATCCCCAATCCCGCCACATCCCCGCTTCGCAAGCGGGCCATCCCGGCCAACCCGACACTCACCGCTGACGGTTTCATCGCATGAGCCGGTGCCGCCGTTAGTTTTACCGACCTTGCAAGGCTATTCCTGATAGCCGCCTCCTGAACCTCCCACCCTTGCCCCATCATCACGGTGGGCCCTGCCAGCATTCCCCCGAGTGTGGATGGCGGACCCACTTGTTCCGGAATTACCCGCTCGATCAGGTTATCGGTCACCCATCGAAACACGGCCCAATACACTTCGTCTCGACGACTGCTGAGGACAGGACACAGTGGTGTCGAGGCGCCGCGGAGATTCCACGCCAGTCCTTCCAATGTTGGTACAACCGCCAAGGGAAGTCCGGTGATCGTACGAAATCCCAGCATAGTCGCCAATCCCACCCGTAACCCTGTGAACGACCCGGGGCCGATCGATACAACAAGGCCCTCAAGCTGCTTCAGTGACAGGCCGGACTCGGCGAACAGTTCGTCAATCGCAGGAAGCAAGAGCTTGGAGTGGGACCTGCCGGCATCCTGATCGCGTCGTGCCACAACCCGCTGATCATCCAGAATCGCGACGCTTTGCCACGGGGTTGCCGTGTCAACGGCAAGAATTTTCATTGTGCTATACCTGACCCAAGTCGCCGGCCTTCAGCGGCTGGTTCGGGACAATCTCGTGAAAAGTCAGTTGGACACTCCCCCGCCCTTTTCCGTCCTCCAACGAAATCTTGAAGGGTCTGAGCAACCGCGTATCATCAGCCGCGGGCGTGCCTGTCGCACCACCGATGGGACGGAAGTCATCATACTGAATGGTCGCCTCCACCTCGCCTGAGGCAGTGAGTCGATCCTCCTGTACCACCAGCAACGTGCGTCGATCGAACCAGAGCCGCCGTTGCACCGCCCGTTCTTCCTGTGAGCCGTTATGGATCGGCACCAACACATCGAGTCGGTACCGATCTCCGTCTTCTGTGAGAGTGACGGTCTCACCTTGAGCAATCGCACCAGTCCCGACCACGCCGCCCATCGCCCACACACTCAATTGAAACGGCCGCGCCAGCTTGCCCATCTCGCTCATGTCGGACCGACTGCCCGTTAGAACACGCCCCATCGTCGGTAATCGCAGCTTATATTGATCATCAGCCTGGACAAATTCAAAGAGTTCGCCGCCGATCGGGGTGAAGCCTCGCAGCCGCATCGCATCCGGCCGCTGGTAATACACCGTTCCTTCCACACGAGAGGCAATCGGAATAATCCCGCCGCGGACTTTCGCGCTGAAGAGCCCCTTCATCGTCTGGATCGCTGCTTCCCGCTGTCGCAGCAACGCAGTCAACTCCTCAACCGTCGCCTGTTTGAGCTGAACACCCTCAGGAGGACGGACTTCGGCACAGCCGGAGAAGAGAAACGTGGTCGAGACCGCAAGCAAGACCACGGCGGTCAGCCACTGTTTAGACAAGCGCGACCTCCAGTGCTTCACCCACTTCATGGATCCCGATCAGCTCGATTCCATCCATGGCATCCAGTTTCGCCAGATTCCGCTCGGGCAAGAGACACCGTTTGAATCCCATCTTCGCCGCCTCCTTGATCCTAAGCTCCGCTTGACTGATGGCACGGACTTCTCCGCCCAGTCCGACTTCGCCCAGCACCAGCAAACTCGGCTCGATGGGGACTTCCCGCAAACTCGATGTGACGGCAGCGACAATTCCGAGATCGATCGCCGGCTCATCGATCCGCATCCCGCCCACGACATTCACGTAGACATCCTGTCCCGACAGATGCAGTCCGAGCCGCTTTTCCATGACCGCGAGAAGCAACGAAACACGATTGAGCTCCACCCCGTTGGCCATACGCTTCGGCATCGCATAGCTGGTCGACGACACCAGGGCCTGCAATTCCACCAATATCGGCCGCGTTCCCTCCAGGCTCGACACCACGACCGACCCAGTGCTGCGATGTGACCGTTCAGCCAAGAACAACTCGGAGGGATTGCTCACCTCCTCCAACCCGGAATCCTTCATCTCGAACACGCCAATCTCGTTGGTCGACCCGAAGCGGTTCTTGACGGCTCGAAGGATTCGGTAGCTATGACCCCTGTCCCCTTCAAAGTATAAGACCGTGTCGACGATATGTTCGAGCAATCGAGGCCCGGCAATCGCTCCTTCCTTCGTGACATGGCCAATGATGAATACCGGCACACCGGCACGCTTGGCCAACCACATAAGCTGGCCCGCGACTTCCTGCACTTGGCTGATGCTGCCGGGGGCAGACGTCATCTGTTCGGTGTAGACGGTTTGAATCGAGTCGACGACGAGCGCCGCCGGTTGAATCTCCTGCACCGCTTTGAGGATCTGTTCGAGCGACGTTTCAGCGAGAATCAGAAGACTCGGATGCTCGATTCCGAGTCGCTGCCCGCGCATCTTGATCTGTCGCGGCGACTCTTCACCGGAGACATAGAGAACTTGCTCGCGCTTGCCCGCCAATCGAGGAAGGGCCTGTAAGAGGAGTGTCGTCTTTCCGATGCCGGGATCGCCGCCGATCAAAATGACTGCGCCGGGGATCACTCCACCGCCGAGTACGCGGTCGAACTCGCCGATCTGGGTGAGCCGCCTCGGCTCTCCGACAATTTCAATGTCGGCGATGGGCGTGGCTATGGCAGGGGCGATCTTGACGGATGCAGGACGACCCTTGCCAGTCGCCGCCTGCCGTTCCTCCTTCATCGTATTCCAGCCGCCACAATCAGGACAGCGGCCGAGCCACCGAGGCGATTGATACCCGCAGGTTTGGCAGGAAAAACTCGTCTTCGCCTTCATTAGCCGAATGCCTTGGGATGACAAGGGGAATGACGCTCTATAATAAAGGAAAGCGGAACGATGTGGAAAGGGCCTACCTCATGAATGAATCTATAGAAGCCACTGCCTTTGTCCTTAGGTTGTCCATCATTCTTGGAGGAGTCTCTACGTGACTGATGACACTATTTCTCCTTGCAAGAATGAGAGGAAAACCCGTTCATAAGGTCTTGAACAAAACAAGTTCGTTAGATCCTTCGGCTCGCATCATTTTTCCCCTCGCCTTTATCCTAGCACTTGTTGTGGTCTTTCTGTATGCGTTCAGAAATTAGACGGCACAAATAGATGAGTCCTGCTGCAGCCCCCTAATTACCTTGCAAATCAGCATCAATGGAACGGATGCGCAATGAAGTTCACACCATTGGATATCTGGATATCCCATTTTCCCCCACCATGTCGTGCGCAAATGGCCCGGGTAATCGGATGACCGGATTGCCCTTCACTGCGCGCGTCCAACGAGCACTACCCTTAATGTAAAAATGCGATCCACTTTGCGTGTCGCGTTGCGCGAGCACGAAGGGCAATCCGCCGCTCGCTATAATTTCTTGCGTACTTCCTTCCAATCTTTCGCCACCTTCGCCTTGCGCGGCACTTCGCCTTTGGACGGTTCTGGCACAATCACCGCCTCGAGGCGACGTTGAAGAAACGCTTCCGCAAAGGCTTTCGATCGACCGATACCGACTTTGAGCGTTTTCCAGCCGGCGGTGTGGAGTTCGTCTAATCGGGTGCCCACTGCATCAGAATCGCCTGGCAGAGCAAGAATATGACCAGGGGGAAACTTGTGCGTTTTCAACCATGCTCGAACCAACTCATTTGTGGAGAACCCACCCGAGTGATCGCCCTCCGTTGTCACCATGTAGATGACATTATAATAGAACTGTGTCAGCTTCCTCAGCTCGTCGGCAGCATCCGGTATCGGATCCCTTTCCGCTCTCTTCCCGAACGGAAGGGTCGGTACAGGGGAGGACGCAGGCTCTTCTTCCATTAATGCCGCGAGTTCCACGGCGAGGATCGGCCTCCGACGTTCCCAGACTGAAACGTTCGCCGTTGCTTCCGCAGGTCCGATTCTCGGACTGTCGGCAACACGCACGGTGATCGTTGCCATGCCGCGTGTTTTGGGGGTGAACTGGAACACGGCACGTCCGTCACCTCCTGTCATCGCTCTCGCGACAATCTCCCCGTTCTGCAAGAGTTCGAGCGGTTCTCCTCCCAACCCTGCATCACCCAACAAGCCTTTTCGAGCGAGCTTGGCTTCGATGGCAACCGGTTGGTTGAGGCCGGTCAACGCATCTTTGACGAGCAACGTGCCGGCCACCTTATCGGCTGACCAGACAACAACACCCTCTGGAGCAAGCAACAATAGCACGACCACCCACCAGGCTCGGATGGTCGGTCGTGCTCCTCGCACCCATGCACTCATATAATATTGAAATCAACTGACTGGATTGGCAAACGGCCTGTCGTAACTAGGCTTTGAGCGCATCCAATACTTCTTTCGTGTGGCCGTCCACTTTGACCTTACGGAAGATCGCCTTCAACTGCCCCGATGCATCGATCACAAACGTGCTGCGTTCGAGGCCCCAATAGGTTCGCCCATACATATTCTTGAGCTTATAGACGCCGTAGGCTTTAGAGGCTGCGGCTTCTTCATCGCTCAACAATGTGAACGGCAACTTGAACTTGGCGATGAACTTCTGGTGGGAGACTTTCCCGTCCATGCTCACACCGAGCACCACCGCTCCGGCTTTCTTCAACGTCGCCTCCCCGTCACGAAAACTACAGGCTTCTTTGGTACAGCCCGGAGTGTCATCCTTCGGATAGAAATAGAGGACGACCTGCTTGCCCTTGAAATCCTTCAGGCTGACCGTCTTTCCCGATTGATCGGGCAAGGAGACATCAGGGGCTGTGTCTCCGATTACAAGTTCGCGTGCCATTACCCAGTCCTTCCGTTTGCAATCCTCACCGAGGCCCCATGGTCGGCCTTCCAGTTGCGTAGGGCCGTTCCTTCTGCGTTTTCGGCGCCTGCACATTGCCATACGGGGACAAGGCGGGAGAATCCCAAATGGTTTTATCTCCCGGCGCGAGATTCGCGGCTTCCATGAATTGCTGCCGCGCGGTTTCCGTATCACCCAGAGCGTTGAGTGCAAGGGCATAGTTATAATGAGCCTGCCCGGATTGAGGCGCGAGCGCCATCGCTTGCGAAAAATACGTCTTGGCTTCCTCGAACTGTCGTGCCTGATAGGCCTGCGTCCCCTGTTCAGTCAATGCGATGGCTTGAGGTGTGTTTCCTGGATCCAACGTCAACGGAACCAACGGCTTGGCTTTTGGTTTCGCGCAGGCAACGAGTCCCATCGTCAAGAGCAATGCTCCAAGAATAGACAGGTATTTCATAGCTCCTCCGTACATCTCCACAACTCATGCCTTCGCGTGCTTCCGCAGTTCTTCCTCAAACGTTTTCCGGTAGAGCACATCCCATTCCGGGCTACCTTCCACGATCGTCCGTGAATAAGACGATAACTTGTACCTCACTTTCCGGTCGATTTCACCTTCCTGTGTTAATTCGGCAGCGAGCACCCGTTTGATTTCGCGGAGAACCTTGCCTTCTTCACTCTTCATGTGAATCAACGGACTATTTTTGACTGCCCTAAGAATGACATGCGAGAGATGGCTGATCTTGTCGTCACTCAACATATCGAATCTGTGCACGGCGGGAAATCGGAAGGTTACAGTATAATGCCACGATCTCGTACCAACTTGTTTTTGATCATCGTAAACATTTTTTGATAATCGACCTGTCCCCGCTCGATATCTTGTTCGTAGACCTTCATGAGTTGCCGGACTTCTGCGTTGAGCCGGTCCTCGACGGAAAGTTCCTCCGTCATGGTTTGATCGAGCACCTGAACAAAGGCCTTTCGATCACCGGTCAGTTCCACATGGCCTTCCTGCTGCAAACGAGTCGCCAATGTTTCCGCCATGTGATGAACACGTTCTTTCGAGAGCCGCACGATCTGTCCCCTGTCTCTCCGAACTCCGTCCCAGCTTTAGATCTTCTCCACTTTGATCGTCTGCATGGTCATGACCTGTCGCAAAACTGTGGCATCGCCGATAACCTTACCGACGATGTTCACACGATCAGCGGGGACCGGGTCTGGGCCCATGCTCATCGGAGTTCGACCGAAGAAAATCGCCACCACTTGCCCTACCCCCCAAAAGGCGACATCACCGACCTTCACCTGTGAGGTGGCCGTCTCGCGATAATCTTTCACGCCGGGGAGTTTGAAATACAATTCCTCGCCCCATGTGTTCAGTGGTGCTTCGACGGGCAAGGCAGCATAGATTTCATCGGCGGTTTTATTGGGCTTCAGTTCCACGACGAGCTGCACTGAGCCGACAGTCACACGTATGCGCCTGGCGTTGCCCAACATCCCGTTTCATCACCTTCCCTCGCATTCAAGGAATGGTGTCGTCCTCCTGCAACCAGAAGAATTTCGGCTCGAGTCTCGTTCGGAATCTAACTTGTTTACCCCCTGAAATCAAGGCTACAATCCGGCTTCGCGATGCTCACCTCAACCTTTGTTCTTCTTCACAGAGTTGGTCCTCACACTGAGCGACGCTTATGGGACACAGGCGTCCTCAACTGGGCGACATTTCTGGGTTCGTCGGCACTCTCCGGCATCTCGTCTGTCCGAAAAACGTGGTACGATGCGCAATTGGTTGCTGCTCAATCCCACCTGGATGCCGGTCATGCGCAGTATTTCGCGACATGCCTCAAGCCGCGTGAACACTGGCGCTTGTTTGACGCCTTTCGCCGTCGCGTTCTCTATCTGGACATTGAAACAACCGGCATGTCGGCTCGTGATGGACACGTCACGGTGGTCGGGCTCTATCGCAACGACCGCATGACCAGTCTCGTACATGGCGAAACATTAACGGAAGATCGCTTGCACGATGAACTCGAGCAGACTGATCTGCTCGTGACATTTTTTGGAAGCGGGTTCGACATCCCGTATCTTCAAGCGAAGTTTCCTCGATTGGACTTCCGAAAGCCTCATTTCGATCTCTGCTTTGCTGCGCGCCGACTCGGATTCCGCGGCGGTCTTAAGCTCATCGAGCAAGAGCTGGGCATTGACCGTGACCAAGACGTCATCGGACTCGATGGATGGGACGCGGTTCGTCTCTGGCATCAGTGGAAAGGAGGCGATCAGGCGGCGCTGGACCTCCTGCTCCGCTATAACATCGCTGACACTCGCAACCTCGCACTTCTCGCTGAACACCTCTACAAACGACTGGCCGCTCGCTTCGGTCCGTTGTCTGTTGCTGCCATATCGGGCTATCGCAACTTCTCGTCTGAGGCCCCTGCGTGACACACTCGACTCGATGGATTGGTATCGGACGCACACACATCGGCTGCGTCCGTTCTTCGAACCAGGACACCTATGGCGTGCTCAACGATCAGGGAGTCTGGTTCGTTGCTGACGGGATGGGCGGTCACGCAGGAGGAGACATTGCGGCTCAAATTGCCGTGGCCGTCGCAATCTCCGAAACGAAAGAGCGCGTCGCCCTACTGCGCGACCAACCTGATCAGGCTTCGACGATGCTGGCCGACATTATCACGCGCGCGAATCAAGCCATTCACGACAAAGTCCGGCATGAGCCTCACCTTAAGGGCATGGGCACGACCATCGCTGCGCTTGCGATTCCGCCCTCTCCTACGCCTATTGCTCACGTGGCACATCTCGGCGATAGCCGGGCTTATCTGTATCGTGATCGATCGTTGACCCAATTGACGCGCGACCACACGCTCGTCGAGCAGCTTGTGAAACGTGGGCTCCTTGACGTCGAATCCGCACGCACGTACCCGGAGCGTCATGTTCTGACTAAAGCCCTCGGGATGGGAATCGGCGTGAAACCTGAGCTGACGTCCTGTCCATTGCGTCCCGACGATATCCTGTTGTTATGCACGGATGGTCTGAATAAGATGCTCGATGATCCCGCCATCGCCGTGGTTCTAGCGGACTGCTACGGCGACTCTGATCGTGCGTCATATGAGCTCATCACACGGGCAGTGGAACGGGGAGGGGAAGATAATGTGACTGTCATCGTTTGTGCTCCGGTCACGTCGGTTCTCTCTCCCACATAGTCATTGACAACCACTCATAGGCCATGTAGCCTGAGCTTCCAACCAGCCATTCTCCACACCCTTCAGGATTTGGGCTAAAGGAAAGCGGTGCCATGTTTGTCGCGAGTCGTCTCATCCTGGGTGCGCTCCTCTGCACAGGCAGTGGGGCCGTCGCCATGACGGTACAGGCAGCAGACATCCAGACTCCCGAGGACACAATTCGAGCTCTGGTCCGTGCGAACGCAGAAAAGGACATGCCGGCCCTTTCTCGCCTCATGGCGCATGACGCCGATATCATCAGTTATTCGGTTGGCGGACGGAAATACATAGGATGGCCGGACCTCGAACGGGACATGCAGGAAGAGTTCGACTCCGCTACCAAGCTGGACATTCCGATCACCGAACTCAAGGTTTGGACCAAAGGGGACATCGCCTGGTTCACGATGGAGGTGAACTATATCCGCACCGTCACCCGAGGCGCCGAACAACAGCGTGCCACGTTGCCACTCAGGGAAACCGGCGTGTTGGAACGCCGCGACGGGCGATGGGTGCTCTTATCCTGGCACGAATCGTTTCAAAACTCGGGAGCCGCAGTTCCTCTCGCGGGTTCTGCACGGACGACCGCTGTTCCCGCGCGGACCTCATTAACTCATCAAGAGACAACTCCGGATCTAAGCAGTGAGTGGGATATTCTCGAAGTCGAGGACAACAAAACTTACAAAGCCACGTTGGATAGGTCCGGCAACGGTCCCTATACTCAGCAAGGCGGGCGATTCGTCACCACCAAATTTGACGATGGCCTGTGGCAAGGAACGTGGCATCAAAGCGGAAACGATCGAGAAGGCGGATTCGAAATCCTCTTGTCTGAGGACGGTCTCAGCGCGAAAGGAGTTTGGTGGTATTCACGTGTCGGTGACAAGAACAACATCCCTCCTCGCCAATGGGGAGGGACCTATGTGTGGAAGAGGATCGTGAAACCGGGGACAGCGACCGAATCATCGTTTCGCTGACGGCTGTAGCTTCTACGCTGGCACATCGAATGCAACCGTGCTGCTCATCGAATATCCGTGCAATGCTGTCTCACATGTGGGAGGTCCAATGGCACAGCTTTTCTATGTAATTATAGTAGGCTTTCTTCTGTCCGTCGTGACCCCCGTCTTCGCTGACGGCGGCCATCAGCATCACGCGGTTCCCACATTGAACGGCCAGACCACGACGAAGGTCACCATCGCTGAGAATATCGTGACCCTCACGTTCGGACCAGTCGATCTCCCGTCCGCGCACGACGGGGACCTCGCTGCGTCCATGCCGAAGCATGTATTCCAGCTTCCTAAGGACATGTATATGGTGGGCTACAAATCAGCCGTGTTTACCAAAGACGGCACAACGCTGCCGAGAAACTACCTGCACCACATTCTCATGTTGAATAACGATAAACCCAGTGTCTCATGCCCCGGAGAGCCACTCTTCTTCAGCGGGGCCGGACTTGAGATGACCGAAGCGCGCTTTCCCGATGGGTATGGCGTCAAGCTGGCGAAGGGCCAAAACTTAATGTCCGTCGTGGCGTTTTATCACAAAGCCCCGCGCACCAAGGATGTCATGGCCAGCTTCACCATGTACATGGCACCGGAGGGAAAGCCGATTAAGGAAATGGACGTCTATCAGGTCGGAGTGAACGTCGTGTGCTACAGCAAATTTGCTCAGCGCGGCCCCGATCAAACCGATGAAGGCATTGAAATTAAGAACGGGGTCCAGGTGCATAGTGCTCCTCTGAAGTTCTTAATGGATGGCTGTGTCAAATTTGCTTATCCGCATGGACACGATGAGTTGTTGCTGATCGCGTTGGAAAACAAGACGAGGAAGCAGACACTTCTCCGGACTGTACCAGACGTCGCGAGTGATGGAGCCTTTCTCGAATTTCAACCTCATCAAGTGTATAAGGACGCCAGAGGGTTTTCAGTCACCACAGCAGACGACTATGAAATGGTGATGGTCCACCATCATCCATTGCAAAAAGAAGAACTGCAGCATGGAATGGGAAATTATCTTCTCTATATGACTCCGGGAATCTGTTCCGGTACCGATACCGCACTCGCCAAGTAAGATGACATGATACCTATATCGCTCGCCGTTGACATTGCCTGCAAGAGCATCGTCCTATAGCTTCCTCCCGCTCCGTCTCAGTGGGTCAGCGCGTTCATTTTTGTCCGCGAACCCGCTTTCACCCTACCAAAGTAGGAGCCTGTTTTTCCGCTCGTAGACTGGGTTTCCCGCTTCCCCCTATGTTATTCACATGCTCATACTCGCAGCCGATTCTGAACTGTTCGGACAAGGAATAGAGGCAGTTGCTCTGTTCCTGCATCCGATCGAAGCGACCGTGTTTTCATCGCTCTGGGATTATCTTGCTCTGATGTCCCAGAGGCACCAGGGATGTCGTAATGCCGCAGAGTCAGTCCCCCACGGTTTTGGTCGCCAGCCCCAGAGCGGAAGAAATCAAACTCATCACCATCAGCCTTCGCGGATTCTTTCCGAGCTGTCGAATAGAAATCGTCTATGCCCCTGAGGAAGCTATGGTATGGGCGCCCATGCAGGATTGGGACGTGATCCTGATCGACGACGAATGGGTACCACCCGGCGGTCGGTCGTCTGTGATCGACGCATTGAAACAGCACGCTCCGTACGCCACCATCCTTGTCGAAAGTGATCACGCCGATTCGGCCTCAGCCCTTCAGGCTCTCCAGGCGGGAGCCGACTTTTACTTGTACCGAAAATCCCCCGGTTTCCTTGCCGAGTTGATGTTCTATATACGAGAGGCGATTGATCGACGCGAGATGCGTGTCACGCTCGAGCGGACACAGGAACGTCGTCTGCGTCTGCTCGAACTACTCACCGACATCCTATACGAACTGGACCCGGAAGGCCGCTTTCTCTCGATCGGTCCCGGCATCACGCCCCTATTGGGATATCCCGTTGAGGAACTGATCGGCCAGTCCTATACAATCCTCCTTCCATCGGACCAGCACGCGCTTGCTCACCATCGATTTAACGAACGCCGAGCAGGCATACGCGCAACCAAACGGACCGAACTGCTGCTCCGGCCCAAGCCGGGCCAGAAAGAGACGACTAATCGCCTGTTCGCAGAGGTCACGGCCAAAGGGCTTTATGACACCCGTCGCCGGTTTTTGGGAACGATCGGGTTGATTCGTGATCTTTCCTCGCGGAAAGAATACGAAAACACGATCCAACAGTTTCAACAGCGCGTGCGGCACTCTGACCAACTACACACACTCGTTCACCACATCACAGAATTCTCACGCAATCTCCAAGCGCCGCTCACCGCCGTCCTTGATGATTCTCGCCATCTTCTAGACGCGCTTCGTGGTTTGCGGTTTGAGGAGCGCATCGACTCCCTGACCGGTCATGCGACAACTGCAATGGCACTCGCTCAACAAGTCACTGAGACCCTGCGCGAGTCTGTCCTCCTCCCTGGCGCAGGCACCGTGAATGAACTCCTCGACGAAGTAATCGGCACGATTAGTCTTGCAGAGAACGGGGTGGCTGCGATTGTGACTCAATTCTCCCGGCCACTTCCGCCTTACGAGAATGACCGGGACACATCTTTGGCGCTCTTTCGCCTCCTGATCCGGTATGCCCAGGCCTATCTACGCACGGTCGGCCGGATTCCTAGACTGACCGTCATCACACATGGTGTCGGCGTTCCATCGTTGATCTCGGAAACTCCGGCGCTCTTCCCCCTCTCGCCACCGACCGAGGTAGAAGTAGAAATCCGTGAGTCTGATCGCGGACAAGAAGCCACCGTTACACTTGAGCAGATTGAATCCGTTGATCTTCTCACTGCTTATCAACTCGTCCGAGATTTGAGCGGCACCTTGGATTTTGCTGCACCGGTTCACGGTCCGCTTCGTATTGTCGTTCGTCTTCCTGTTTCTCCTCGGGTAAGACAGGAACCTTCTTCACCCAAACCACCAGCCTCAGTACCACCTGCTGCCGCGCCGATCATCACTCAGGGCCTCCCAACGGGAGAGCGTCCTGCTGTTCAGCCTACGGCGCTAGAGCGTCGACGCAGTGTTCGCATTTCGACGACCCTCCCCGCTCATGTGACCCTCGGCTCGGCCACATGGGTTGGTACTGTGATGAACCTGAGCACGGGCGGGGCGTGCCTCATCCTTCCGCCAGATATGCCGTCGTTGGACATACAAACTGTCATCGTCGCTCTGAAAACTGAGGTCGGCATTCTTGAACTTGGTGGAAACGCTTACTGGCGAACCGCAGCATCCGCCCCCCGAGAGCACCATGTACCCTCGTCCCATCTTGTTCTGGTATTTTCTGCTCCTCCGCCACAAGAAGCCTCTGTCCTCGCTTCTCTGGTCGAGGCCGCACGTGAACGTTCGCTCGCGTTTATCCTGGAAGCTCAGCTTTCGGCCACCCCCCGCTCACAGCCGCTTGAGACCACCATTGTACCGAGTGCTGGTGGTGAAACCGATCGACGGGAGGCCGTCCGTCTGAAATTCTCCCTCCCAGCGCATCTCGATGTTACCGATCAATTTGGATCCAGCAGACGACTGTCGGCTCTTGTCACCGATATGAGTCGAACCGGTGTTTGTCTCGAAATCCACGCTCCGCCAGGTCCGCTGTCTGGCTCAGTCACTTTGCATTTTGTCGAGGCGCACATTTCCACCATCCCGCCTGCAGACGGACCAACGGCGCCGGATGCAGTGATTCCAGCCCGCATCGTTTGGACGACCGGAATATCACCTGTCCACCGGACCGTCCCTGCCACGATGCTCGAACCAGCCTTTCGCCTTGGCCTCTGCTTTCACGCTCTGACTCCGTATGCCGAACGGGAAATCAATCGTGTGCTGTACCGCCGGTTGACGTCCGACGAAGGAACAGGCGATACCCTTCTCCGTCGTACACCGGTCATCAGCATCCCCAGAGAATGCCGGAACCAGCGCGGGCAAACCATTGCGATTACAGACGATCATCTCCGCCATCCGCTCACGTCGAACCTTCCTGTAGTCATCATCGCGCCAGGCTATGGCCAGACCGCTGCAGACTATGCAGCCCTGGGACACTTTCTCGCCCATCATCGCATCCGTGTCCTACGGTATGACCACACCAATCATCTGGGTCTGAGCGAAGGCGAACTGCAGCATACGTCGCTCCGAAGCATGCAAGCAGACCTCACCAAGGTGATTGAGTTCGTCCATCACACGTGGGCCGGGGTACCCATTGCAATTATCGCCAGTGACATCGCAGCCCGGGTTGCACTCAAAGCCGCGGGACAGTCCTCATCCATCGCACTCATTGTGTTGGTTAATCCGACCGTCGACCTTCAAGTGATGTTCCAGACCACTCACGCGCATGATCTCCTGACTGATTACCGCTTTGGGTTCCGTCGCGGCATCACGAATCTCATAAGTCTGAACGTCAACCTTGATCACTTTGTTGGTGATGCTATCGCAGGCAATTTCACTGATCTTGCGTCGACTTTGGACGATCTTCGTCTGGCTCGAGTCCCTCTTGCAGTAGTCACGACGCCCATCAGTCCTCTGAGTCCCCTTCCCCCATCCGACCTTCCACATACGTTCATAACCGCGCTTGGAACACGAAACCGTGTAACCAGCGTGCCCGCGGTGCTAACTGAATCGTGCCTGTCGTTCGGATCCCCAGCTGTTGCAGCATTTCGGCAGATCCTGGACCAGATCGCTTCCGCCATGACACTTCCAGAAAACCCGGTCGAGCTTCAGGAACAAGCTGAGCGGTCGCTCAACCGTCAACGCCGGATCGAGATGGAACGAACATGCCTGCGCCATGGTGTGTCAGGTGTGACTCGAGAAGCGCTATGGCTAGCTTATCTGCAACAGCTTCCTCATCTGGCCAACCTTCATGAACATTGGAAACTGATGGATGATCTGTATCGATCTCTGGGACCACTTGACCCATCTACGGTTATCGTGGACATCGACGGCAGCAACACCGACTTGGTCCGAGTCATGTTGGTTAACCAAACCTATCGAGCCCGGTATCGTGAAAGGACTCAGGAACCGCCGCCGAAACTAGTAGAACTAGGACGTACTCGTGGCTCCCTCCTGCTCGCTCGTCGGACCTTTCAAGCGCTTTTTCATGAACTGGACCGCACTTGGGATGGTGGGCTACGAGCGTACCCCCCGCTGACCACTGCAACCATTCAGACCGAGTGGACCTCCGCCCTTCCATTCCAAGACGGTACGCTCCAACGCATCGTCTGCAATCTCGCACTTCCATTTGTTCCTTCTCCTCTCGCTTTCTTACGGGAACTTTATCGAGTTCTTCATCCGCAAGGACGGCTTGTGCTCACAGCGTTCCACCCTGAGACAGACTTGAGCACCTTTTACCGCCACCATCTTCGGAGCGTGCACCAGGACGAATTTGGGACCGAAGGTCAGATCGTCCTGCATTACCTAGGCCGGCTCCGAGAAGCAATTCGCCACGGCCTCTTACATACGTTTGACCGTATAACTCTGTCTCACTTGCTGCAGCAGTCAGGGATTGCAGCCCCCCGTATTTCGTCGGTTTTTAACGGTCAGGCTTTGCTCGCGATCGTTGAAAAGGGGGAATTCCTCTAGCTGAAAGAATCCTCGAGGTGTATACTCCTCCCCTGGCACACTCCCCTTTCAAGTGAGCGGCTTTCGGCTAACGGCACAGGACCTGGAGCCACACGTCGGTAGCCCGATGCGCATCCGCCCTATGACAGCACGACGACCCAACATCGATCGTTCTCCGGTTCCGGTTTCCTTGAATATCCTCGAGTTACTCACTCGGTTTTCCTCCGATCTTGGGGCAATGACAGACCTTCGTGCCTTGAGCGATCGGATTCTGCAGACACTTTGCACCGCGGGATCCAGCTCGCATGGTGCTCTGTTCGTTTTAGATCGTGAACGGGACCGGTATCGGCGGATGAGCACGATTGGCCCCGTAGCCAATTCGGCATTTCCCACGAGCCTGCCAGCCGATCATCCCTTGCCCCATCATTTGACTCAAATTCGCCGAATCTTCATCCAAAAAGATATTCCTACGAAGCGTCGTTACAGCGATTCCAACTCGACGATTCGACCAATGATGGAATCGTTTCAAGCCGCCTGCGCCATTCCACACTTCAACAAAGGCCGCCTCATTGCCTATTCGATCCTGGGGAAAAGTCATATGTCCGACATGGTCGACAAGGAATCCCAGCTTGTGCTCACCTCCCTCGCCCAGATTGCGGCAAATGCGCTGGACAACATCATGCTCTATGAAGACCTCCACCGCTCCCAAACCTTGATGAAACGAACAGACCGCCTGAAGTCTCTCGAGACCATTGCCGGCGGGTTCGCCCACGAAATCCGCAACCCCTTAACTTCTATCAAAACGTTTATCCAGCTGGCCCCTGAACGAAAGGATGATGCTGATTTTATTAGGGAATTCAGCAAAGTGGTGATTGACGATGTGTACAGGATTGAGCGGTTGATCCAAGAAATCCTGGACTATGCCCGATATATGGAACCGAAGTTGACGGATGAGGACATCAATGAGATCGTTTCCTCCTGCCTGTACTTCGTCGACGTAAAGGCCGAACGGCTGGGGATAAAGATTGAAAAAGAGTTGGCGTCTGACTTACCTCGTGTCATGCTGGACCGTCAGCAAGTCAAGCAAGTTCTGTTAAACCTGCTCCTGAACGCCATGGATGCTATGGGTGAGCGGGGAGGGCGGTTGCATGTTCGGACACACAAGCTTATGAAACCAGGAGGAAAGATCTGGGCTCAGATCGAGATAGAGGACACGGGCCACGGTATCCCGGAAGGCACGCTTGAACATATCTTTGATCCGTTTTTTACCACAAAACATGAAAGTGGTGAGCACGAGGGCACAGGACTGGGTTTGACGATCGTTCATCAAATTATTCAGGAACACCGGGGCGAAATTCAGGTCAAGAGTACGGTCGACGTAGGCACTACCTTTTTCGTCAACCTTCCCGCCTTGCCGGCCTAACCATGAAACACGACGTCGACCCCACCATAAAGAAACGCGTACTCCTCATCGACGATGAACCTCGTATCAGGGCTTCACTCAAAATGGTCTTAGAGCCGACGTATGAGGTGTTCCAGGCAGGCGATGCACAGGAAGGTCTCGAAGTGTTCCGTAAGGAGGCACCTCATTTGGTTCTCCTTGACGTTATCCTACCGGGAACGGATGGTCTTGCAATCCTGCAAACACTGCGGACCGAGGATCGCTCGACGCCCGTCATCATGCTGACGGGAACGAAGTCTGTGAAGACTGCCGTTGACGCGATGAAGCTTGGCGCCGCTGACTATCTCTCCAAGCCATTCGAGGTCGAGGAGCTTCGGATTGTCGTTGACAAGGCACTCAATTCCCAAGAACTGGAACGGGAGGTCAAGCAACTTCGTGCGCAGGTCGTCCAGCGATACGCGTTCCACAACCTGATCGGTAAAAGTCCTGCCATGCAGGACATCTATGGCAAGATTGAGCAAGTTGCAGACAGCCGAACCACGGTTCTCATCACAGGCGATAGCGGAACAGGGAAAGAATTAGTCGCCAAGGCACTCCACTACAACAGTTCACGGCGCGACCGTCCATTCGTGGCGTTGAATTGTGCCGCTCTTCCGGAAACGCTCATCGAGTCGGAGTTATTCGGCCACGAGAAGGGCTCCTTTACGGACGCAACGGCCCGCCGCGTCGGCCAGTTTGAGCTTGCAAACAACGGGACGCTGTTTCTTGATGAGATCGGCGACCTCAGCCCTATGACGCAGGCAAAGTTGTTGCGCGTGTTGCAGGAACGAGAATTTACGAGAATTGGCGGCGTCCAAGCCATTAAAGTTGACGTGCGTATCATCGCCGCGACCAACAAGAACATTGAGGAACTGGTCAGGAAAAATCAATTCCGGGAAGACTTGTATTACCGGATCAACGTCATTTCCCTCTACCTACCGCCCTTGCGCGAGCGTGGCGAGGACATTCCCCTCCTGGCCAAGCACTTTCTCGCTAAACGCGTCGAAGAAGACGGTCGCCCTCACCAAGAGTTTACCAAGGAGGCCATGGAGCTCTTGAGTCGCTATCCCTGGCCAGGCAATGTGAGAGAAATGGAGAACATCATCGAACAGGCGTTTATTTGGTCAAAAGGATCTGCCTCCGTCACACCAGAACACCTTCCGAATATTCTCCGAAATGATACCCGCTCGTCTTCTCTCCGCGACGACACGCTTGCGGGGCGACTTTCCCTCGAAAAAGCCGTGATGGAGTTCGAGCGCGAGATTATCTTGGACGCTCTTAAACGAACCAACTATGTACAGACCCATGCTGCCAACCTCTTGGGAATTAGCCGCCGGATGCTAAAATACCGAATGGACACACTCGGCATTGGCCGACCCGACAACGAAGTCAGCGGCGAACCCCAGCCTCCGCCAGTGCAGGAATAACACAGCCTCTTGAGAGGATTGAGCTTTTTTTGCACGAAGCTGGTACAGAACTGCTCGAATAGTACGTAGAGCTTCGTCTGTGGAAACTACATATAGTTGCTTTACAGACAAACCCTACCCCAGCTTGATGTCGGATACATAAGTCACTGAATCGGAATAGGAATTGCTTGACAGAATACGTAATTGGGGGTAGAGGACACTACATGAACATTGCCTCCACGCAAGGCACAGAGAAGACGAAGCCGACCGTCCTGGTGATTGACGATGAGGCCGGGCCACGTGATGCCCTTAAAGTTATCCTGCGCCCTTTCTTCAATATTCAAGCCGCAGAATCGGCCAAGGCCGCCATCGACCTACTTAACTCGCACCAGATAGACCTCATCACCCTCGACCAGAAACTCCCCGACCGACAGGGTTTGGATCTCTTACAAGACATCAAGCATACCCACGCAGACGTCGAAGTCATCATTATCACGGGTTACGGCAGCTTAAAATCAGCGATGGAAGGCATCCGGCACGGTGCAGCCGGGTACCTCCTCAAACCGTTCAACGTGACGGAACTTATCACCCTCGTCAACCAGACCTTAGAAAAAAAGCAGCGCCTTGATTTCCTGCGAAACTTCTTGAATACCAAACCTACCCTCTGGGGATCTGAGCAAGAGAGCGCTAAAGCGTGGAAAGAATTGATGGCGGGCTACTATCGTATTGGGAGTAAGAGATCTGCCGACCCGGGAAGCACGGGCGAGACGTCGGATGTCCTTCCGATGCTTTCAGATTTGCTGGAAGCCAAGGATCGCCAACTGCTCAACCACTGTAGCCGCGTGAGCTTCTACGCAACGCTGTTGGCCAACCGGATGAATCTCACCATGGCGGAGCAAAAGTCACTCGCTCTCGGGGCCTTTCTTCATGACATCGGGAAAATCGTATCAGAATCGTACCGGTTCGCCGACGACGAAATATCCCCAGCCGGAGAGACCACAAGCAATCACCAGCATCCGGAACTCGGCGCTCGCATGATTCTTCCCCTTGGCCTTCCTGCCGAAGTGGGACAGATCGTGTCCTACCACCACGAGCGATGGGATGGGTCTGGTTACCCGCATGGTCTACAAGGTGACGGTATCCCGGTGTTGGCTCGTATCGTGTGTCTCGCACAAGCCTTTGACCATCTTACGGCAGAACTTCCCGGGCGCACTTCCATGACCGTCGACCGTGCTTGTCACAACATGGTTCAGCATGCCGGAACGTTCTTTGATCCGATGCTCACCGAACTCTTCACACGTGTGGTCGATGAATGCAAGGCTTCTCTCCCCGCGATGGCCATTGCGACCACCCCAACAACCGAACCGGACGCGTAACCTCCATTATCGTCTGGGCTTTGTTTCGGACAGAAGCTCAGCTGCCGTAGCTCGAACCTTTTGTGTGACAGTCTCGCCCCCCAACATCCGAGCGATCTCAGATTCTCGCCCAATGCCGCTAAGATTCCTTACGGACACTGTTGTCCGCTTGCGATTCTGCTCTTTTTCCACCACGAGATGGTGATCAGCCTGGGATGCCACTTGAGGAAGATGCGTGATGCAGAACACCTGGTGAAATGCGCCCAATCTTCTCAGTCTGGTTCCCAACGCCGCAGCGACGGAACCACCAACACCAGAATCGATCTCGTCGAAAACCAAGACCGGCACCTGGTCCATCTCCGCCAAGATCGTTTTGAGGGCCAGCATGACTCTTGAGAGTTCCCCCCCGGAAGCCACACGAGCCAGGGGTTTCAGAGGCTCCCCTCGATTCGTTGAGATGAGAAACTCGACGCCATCGCGCCCATTCGGTCCCGCCGACTCGAGGGACTCTGCACTCGTCACAACGATGTCGAAGATTGCATGGTCCATCTTCAAAATGGCCAGTTCATCCTTCACGAGCGTTTTCATTCGTTTGGCAGCCTCGGCTCTTTTCTTGGAAAGCTGCAGTGCTAGCTCCCACAGGGATTGTCGGGCCCCTTCCAATTTCGCGGTCAGCCCTGAGAGGGTCTCATCGTGCGTCGCAATGGCCTCCAATTCTCCCTTCACACGTTCACCGAATTCTACGACCGTTGCGATCGACCCTCCGTACTTCTTTTTTAACCGATGGATTAGATCGAGACGATCCTCCAACAGCGTTTGGCGGCTCGGGTCGGATTCCAGATTTTTCATGTAGTCACGAAGCCGCCCGGCGAGATCCTTGAGCTGGATCATCGCCTCGGTCGCCGTCTGTTGGCAATCCTGCATCGCCACATCAGTATGGACCAGATCAGACAGAGCCCGACCGACTCTGGTCAAGTGACTGAGGGCACTTTGCTCATCACCTTGCAGCCCCTCATATGCGGTCTGCGCCAACTCCCCTAATCGACGGGCGTGCACTAGTCGTTGACGCTCAGTCTCCAAAAGTTCGTCCTCCCCTGGTTGCAATCCCGCTTGATCAATCTCGTGATATTGGAACTGAAGTAACTCGGCACGGTGGGCACGATCGGTTGCTTCCACCTGAAAAGCTGCGACCTGAGTCTTCAAATCGTTCCATATCCGAAAGGCCTGTTGGTAGCGCCCATGGAGGTCCAGCGTTCGCCCAAAGGCATCCAACGCGTCAAGCTGGGCACCATGGCTCAACAATGATTGTTGTTCGTGCTGGCCGAGAATATCAACGAGGGTTCCTCCGAGATCTTCCAGCGTGCGAAGGGGACACAAGCTTCCGTTCACGAAGATGCGGTGACGACCGGAACGGGAGAGGATGCGACGAAGAATCAGCTCCGTACCATTCGCTCCAACAAGTTCTTTTGCCCGCAACTGGTCAAGCAGCGGGTGTGACGAAGATAACTGAAAGGCTGCCTCGAGAAATGCTTCTTCTTCACCCGAGCGGATTTGATCGGCCGAGGCTCGACCGCCAACCAACAAACCGATCGCATCGATGAGAAGAGACTTCCCGGCTCCGGTCTCGCCGGTCAGAACCGTATAGCCGGGCTGGAACTGAAGATTGAGTTGCTCGATCAGCGCGAAGTTGGCGATGCGCAACTCAGCAAGCATTGCGACGGATCATGACGCCCCTTACGCGGAACCGGCATGTTGCGCAAGCAGCGAATCGATGATTTCCTTGAATTGCCGTTTCGGCCTTGCCCCGACGAGCTTTTCCACGACTTGGCCGTTTCTGAAAAAGAGTATCGTCGGAATACTCATCACCTGGTATCGTCCAGCGATTTCAGGATTCTCATCGGTATTCAGTTTGCGGACTTTCACCTTCCCAGCATACTCCTTGGCTAATTCATCGATGATCGGGGCCACCATTTGACAGGGGCCGCACCACACAGCCCAGAAATCCACCAACACCAGTTCGGGAGCCTTCATGACCTCGGCATCCCAGGTTGTATCCTCGACCTTGATTGCGTCACCAGCCACGTTCCACTCCTCCTTCGAAAAAATTTCGTCGTCTAAAAGGGTGCTGCATCGTATCCTAGCCATCTCCGGAGAGTCAAATGAGGTCACCACCTCCATTCTGGAGGGACTCCAAACCACCAGCTCTCGGCGTGAGCTTTTCTCCAGGCCGTCTGCTGCGTCCACAGCCGTTTCACGAGCGCATCATCAAGCCGACTCGCCATCGCCGCGGTGAGATCCGCTTGTTTCTGCGCAGCGGACTGAATCACTTCCTTCGCGATTCTGGCCAAGACATCCGGTGGGTCAACAAGATCTTCAGGGCGACTGGAGACAAGATTTAAATAAAGGTGCTCCACCTGCACCCATTGGTCTGTCCTGGCCAGGAACTCTACATATGATTCAAGCGCCTGGTAGACATAGGTCAGATAGACATACCGTTCCACCGACGGATGCTCGACAACATCACGCTGGCAGGCCTCAATCGCTCGCCGGAAGTCTCCTGCAGCCAAAAATACTTTCGCGCGCTGAAGGTTCCCCCCTCCCACGTCCTCTCTTATCGAAACATCTGCCGAACTAACCTCCGAGGCGCACCCTATTAACAGGCAAAAGACGAAGACCTGGCCGACCGCAGCACCGGTCCTCCATCGCGAGCATCGTGACATCGCTCTATAGCACCTACCCTCGCTCGATTCAAACCGACTCATCGGCCGACTACCCCACTTTGCGGCGGAATGCTCGACAACGGAAATCCGTACGGTCCTCCCGGAGCGGCCCATGGCAATCCTTTCTCACCGATCAGCAAGGGGCTTAGAATGCTTCTCAACACATTCGTCCCGAAGTTTTCCGTCCATCCGATTCCCGTCAGGTTCAGCATAAAGTTATACTGCTGCCGATCCGGAAACTGGAGATAGTAGATC
This sequence comes from Nitrospiraceae bacterium, assembly GCA_035623075.1. Lineage (NCBI taxonomy): Bacteria > Pseudomonadati > Nitrospirota > Nitrospiria > Nitrospirales > Nitrospiraceae > Nitrospiraceae bacterium. The sequence continues at coordinate 61,773 of DASPUC010000005.1, forward strand.
CCCAGCGACCAACACTTACACGGGTTTTGATACAGCCCCACGATGTCCAGTTCGGGAACGGTTCCGGTCTGGATGTTGTAATACGCCTTGGCTCCTATCGTCCAACCCCATGGGGTTCGAAACGCTCCGCCAGTCGTGAGAAACTCGACTTCACCGGTCGGGGCAAACACTTGGTTGAATGAAATCGGATTCCACAGGTCACCCCGTTGCACACGATTGCCACCATTCGTAAATCGTTGCCCGACTTCCAAATACCAATCATTCGACTGTTGGACGCGCAGATCGGTGTTCCACTGAGTGAACGATCCAGTGTAGGGACTCAAAAATCCGTCGAGGACGAGATATTGATTGATGGGAGGCCGTTGCCCCGGAGCTGGCCCACCTCCCCGAGTAAGCGCCGTGCCCGCTAGCTGGGCTTGAGTATACTGAGGAGACGTATTCCCGATGACAGCCCGCATCCAGAGATCGGACAATTTTTTCCCATCGACTGACACAGTCGCCGGCTGCAACGGTTGAGTTATGGTACCCACAAGAGGCTGAACGCCTGGCGTAAAGTTTGTCGCCTGCGTTTGAATCCCTCCCACGTGATAACTCTGCGCTAGAGTTAGATCTAGCCAGTTGAAACTGCTACCACCGTCCTGCTCCAAGACACGATTCCGGAGCGAATAGGTCAACAGATTTTTCTTGGGAAGGTTATCTACCTGGTCAATCTGCGTGATCTGCGATTGATCGGTTGGCGGCACATATTCGTAGATCACGCTCGGCTCGATTGTATGGAGAAAGGATCCTCCCTCGCTCGCGCCGAATTGGCGACTCAATTTCGAAGCGGCATCCAGCGCCGCCCAAAAGGTCTCACGATGCTGACTCTGCACAGTGTCAACTCCCCTCGTATAGTACACCTCACGAAATTTTACTTGAGGCGTTAGGCCAACCATGTGACCGAAATCAATCACGTCGGTCGACAATCCCGGCACGAGGTCAAGACGATTCTGCTGAAACCCCTCGGTCCGGTAGAAGTTTACAGCGCTTGTCTCACCGCCGAATAGCAAAGGAGAGTTCAATAGTGACAGATAGGGCAAGGAGTATCCGATTTCCGGCAGCCGTTGAAAGGTATCGACCCCTCCCTGCTCGAGAGGTTGTAGGTAGTTGCTCCAGAGATACAGATTCCCTGTGGTGAACCGTTGATTGGCTAAGAGGTTCGATTCCAAACTGGGAAGCGCCCGTTGAACACCCGAATTGCTCAACTGCTGGAGGACGTTTGGGTCTGTCACGAAATTGGCCTGCAATCGCAACAACAAGTCCGGATTAAATTGTTGAGTATGACTCCCGGTAATCACTGCTCTGGTCTGAGTCGCTCCTCCACCTTGCTGATCCACGCCTGACACGTTCGGCAGTTGCGTCTGCTGGAGTAAATTCACATACCATTGTCCTTTCGACTGCCGATCCAACATGTAACGATACGACGCCTCACTCCCATACCCGAGCTTGGAGTAATAGTAGGGTGCGAGGGTCAAGTCTTGGCTAGGATTAATCGCCCAGTAATAGCTACCTTGTGCGTTAAACCCAAACCGATTGTCATATAGTATTTGAGGAATCAAGAAACCGCTGCGTCGATTCGAAAGCGGGTAGGTCATAGTAGGGATCGGAACGAGAGGAACGTCCATTACACAGAGCCACGTCCCTGTAAAGGCCACATGATCTCCAGCCTCCAGATCAAGGTCCTTGAATTGGAACCTCCAGGCCGGCACCTCTCCCTGCTGCGCGTCGCAGTTGGTGAACGTCCCTTCTTTCACTCGATAGTGGTCTTCGGAAAAGCGCTGGAGTAGACGTCCCGTGACAAATGAATTCGATGCCGGGACGTGGAGTTGACCATTCGTCACAACACCCGCTTCGGTGTTTACATTCAGTTCAAGGCGGTCGGTGACGAGGTCCGCCTTAGGGTCTGTGAGGTGGACATGGCCCGTCGCAATCAGCACGCCGGGAAGGGCTTGAATGATGATGTGATCAGCCGTCAGATGAAGCGTGCCTTGATCGACAACGACAGTGCCGTCGGCCTCATAGACTTCTTGGTTCTGCAAATAATCGATGCGCTCTGCGCGAACGTCCAGCGGCAACGGCCCAGATGAGGGGGGAGACCCTACAGCAACCTGCGTGCGCTCCGCCAATCCCGGAGCTGGAATAAGCAATCCCGCGATCACCAGGCCCAGAAGATAGCCCCGCATCCGAACGAGGACACCGGCCATCTCAACCCCGGACTGGTGAAAGCCCACAACCGCGGTAGATTGCCGTTACCTCTCCCACGAGCATCAATGAACCTGTCACGCAGATTACGTCGTCCGGGCCAGCCAATCGCTTTGCCAGCGCAAGCGCATCGGCTGGTACCGGTGCCTCATGGAAAGAGGGCAGCCAGTCCTGCAGCGCAACGCGGAGTTCTGGGACGGTTGCGGATCGAGGAAGATCGGCTTGGGTTACCACCACTTCTCCGACGAGAGGTCGGAGCGGCATGAGAAAGCCCCGATGGTTCTTATCCCGCATCATTCCGAACACCAAAATGAGCCGTCCCCGAGGTCTCTCCCGCAACATCTCGCCCAACGAGTCCGCTAAAACAGCCGCTGCAGCGGGATTGTGGGCTCCGTCCAGCACGACGGTTGGACATCGCTCCACAATCTCAAGACGGCCTTCCCATTTGACCGAACGCAACCCCTCTCGAACTGCGTCATCTGAGACAGGAAATCCCTCCCCCTCAGCGGCCTCTAACAGGGCCGTCGCAGAGGCAGCGTTATCCAGTTGGTGCCGACCTGCTAATGGGCAGGTGAGTCCTGCTCGACACCTGTTGGCACCCTGATAGTCAAACCAGCTGGTCGACGACCCAATGGTCCGAAAATCACGGTTCAGTCGACGCAATGGAGCCTGTCGTTCCCTAGCAATCCGTTCGATGGTCTGCTCGGCTTCCTCGTCCAGCCGCCCCACAACGACCGGGATTCTCGATTTAATGATCCCGGCTTTTTCCGCTGCGATCGACGCCAGAGTCTTACCGAGATATTCCTGGTGATCCAGCGCGATGGTGGTAATGGCACATGCAGCCGGCTGCACAATGTTCGTAGCGTCAAACCGTCCACCGAGCCCGACCTCCACAACGGCCACATCAATGGAAGAATCGGCAAAGTATTGGAAGGCCATCGCCGTCGTACATTCGAAAAAGGTTGGTGACAGATCTTGCCGGCACACATCGCGAATCTGCTGAGTGAGGTGGGAGACGCACCCTTCATCGATCATCGTCCCGTTCACGCGAATTCGTTCTCGAAAGTCCACAAGATGAGGAGAGGTGTAGAGCCCGACCCGGAATCCACCGGCCTGCAAGACTGCCGCGGTCATGGCCGCGGTCGAACCTTTCCCGTTTGTCCCTGCTATGTGTAACGCGCGAAACCGTCTGTGCGGCGAATCCAGTCGCGCCATCAGTGCCGCCATCGTCTCAAGTCCCAGCTTGATACCATGCTTCTGCAAACTATAGAGGTAGGCGATGGCGGCCGAATAAGTCATGCTGTGTGAAGAGGAACGAGGAACTAGAAATGACTGACGAGGGTGCTGACAGTTTCTTTCAGCTGCTTCCGCTCGACGATCATATCGATCATGCCATGTTCCAGCAGAAACTCGGCGCGCTGGAACTGATCCGGCAACTGCTGTTTGATCGTCTGCTCGATGACACGAGGACCGGCAAATCCGATCAACGCTTTCGGCTCAGCAATAATGACGTCGCCCAACATCGCAATGCTTGCTGTCACTCCACCGAACGTGGGATCGGCCAACAAGCATATAAGGGGCAACTTGGCTTCGCCGAGTTTTGCCACAGCTGCGGAGGTTTTCGCCATTTGCATCAACGACAAGATTCCCTCTTGCATGCGAGCCCCGCCGGATGCCGTAACCAGAATCACCGGGAGTCTAGCGTCGAGTGCGCGATCAATGGCACGACATATCTTCTCGCCGACGACCGATCCCATGCTCCCACCCATGAACCCGAAATCGAACACGCACAATACAACACGGCGGCCGTTGATGTGGCCTTCACCGATTACCATCGCATCTTTCCGACCGGTTTTTTCTTGTTGGGCCTTCACACGATCCTTGTAGGGTTTCGTATCATGGAAATTGAGGGGGTCCTGCGGACCAAGTTCCACGTCCCACTCCTTAAACGTCCCGAGGTCGACTAACAGTGCGACCCGTTCCATCACTGAAATCGGAAAGTGATACTCGCACTTCGGACAAACTTTATTGTTCCGCTCTACTTCTTTGCGATAGACGATCTCACGACAGTGGTTGCACTTCAGCCACATGCCTTCAGCGACCTTGGAGCGCTTGGGAGGTTCCGTCTCAGTGCCTTTTTGCTTCTTGAACCAGGCCATCGTCCTTTCCTCTCACTTAACCGTCAACAATCGACCGACATTCCTTCACAGGGACGTTCTGTTCTACACTCAGCTTGCCCACGCTGTGGAGAATAACATACCGTCCTTGAGGACGCACGAGGATTTCCGAGAACAGACCATGCCTGGCTTCGTCACAGCAGATGGTTGCCAGAAACAATCTGCATCATAATGGCGATGCCGAGCCCGATACTGCTGAGACTAGCCAGCCCTTGCACTGCGAAGAAGACCTGTCGTCCGACAGACAGAGACCACAAGACCGGGACCGAGATTGCGAGGCCGATGAGCATCATGCCGAGAATGGACCCCACTCCGAAGACGGCTATATAGAGCATCCCGGCTGTCATGCTCTTGGCTGTGGCAAGCACCACAAGCAACAACGCCGCCGACCCGGCGAGACCATGGATCATGCCGATACAGAGCGGCTGGATGGAATCTCGCAACCAATGCGGATGACGGTGATCGGCATTGAGGTGGTGACTATGCAGGTGGAGATGTTGTTCACCATCGTGTTCGTGCTGATGGAAATGCCATCGCTCTTTGGAAAGCTTGAAAGCAAGCACGGACCCTAGAACGAACAGCATCACGCCGACTCCGAACTCGGCTGTGCGGGCAAGGAACTCAGGAATCTCAACCCGCAACGCCAGCACGACGGCCCCGACCAGCAGCAGGATAAGTGTGTGCCCGAGTCCCCAACTGAACCCAATGATGCCGGACGCCCGCATGGAGGGCCTCCGTGCAAGGATTGTCGAAACTGCCGCGATATGGTCTGTATCGAGCGCGTGCCTAAGCCCGAGCACAAAGCCTAATCCGAGAATGGTCACTATTTCTGTATCAGACATGAACAAACACGGTTCGGTAAGGAGCGGATTGATTCCTCGAAAGGAGCCCCCGCACGTCACCCCCCTCGTGCGTGCATTTCGAGGTGCGGATCTTCGCGAAGCCGATCGATCCCGATCAAGCCACCATCCCGTAGCCCAACCGGTTCCAGGGCCTTGCGTGCTTCGGCGCCTCGATCGCGGCGACCTTCCCATCCCGCCCTGATGATCGCCCGCATGTCCTCAGGCGAGACCCCGGCCCGTAACGGTTTTCTGAGATCAGTGCCGACCGTAGCATAGAGGCAGAGATACCACATCCCGTCTGCCGTCACGCGGCTTCGGTCGCATGTCGAACAGAACGGGGTCGTTGTTGACGGAATGATGCCGAATACGGTTCCGTCGGGGAGTTGAAACCGTTGAGCCGGAGCGGAGCCACGTTCCGGCAGAGGTTCGATGTGGCCGTAATGCTTGCCGAGAATCTGCAGCATCGCAGCGCGCGATAAGACCTTATCGAGCGACCAGTCATTGGCCCCACCGACATCCATATACTCGATAAACCGTATTTCTGCCCGATAATGCTTGGCGAATTCGATGAGTTGAACGAGTTCGTCGTCATTGAACCCGTGAATGGCAACGGTATCGAGCTTCAATCCCGTAAACCCAACGCGACCAACCGACTCGATGCCCTCCAATACGCGGGCATATTCATCGCGACGCGTCAGCTGACGAAATCTCTCAGGGCGCAACGTGTCCAAACTCACGGTGATACGATGCAATCCTGCGTCATACAAGTCCTGGGCTTGATCGGCAAGAAGGATTCCGTTTGTGGTCAACGCAATGTCCATAATCTTCCGGTTTTGCATCAGGAGCCGAACCAATCGTGGGAGGTCGCGCCGGAGCAGCGGTTCCCCGCCCGTCAAGCGAACCCGATCCACGCCCACATCCGTAAAATAGTCCGTTAACGTGGCCATCTCCTCAAACGTGAGTACATCTTCCCGCGGCAGCCAGACATACTCCTCCTCCGGCATACAGTACTGACAGCGCAGATTGCATCGGTCCGTCACGGAGAGGCGTAGACTCTTGAGCGGCCGGCCGAACATATCAGTAGCGGGGAGGAAGGAAGGATCGACCGCTGATTGGTTACTCATTGATTGCATGGCTGTTCATAAACGAATTACGCTTCACGAGCGACATCTCAGCACATCAGGGATGCTCCTCGACCCAGACCTCCCCCTCAGGTGTGTGTTCCAACTTCCAGATTGGGGTGATCTGCTTCAACTCGTCGATCGTCCATTTGCATGCCCGAAACGCTTCGGCTCGATGCTCGGCCCCGACCACGATCAGCACAATATTCTCGCCGATCCCGATTTCTCCGTAACGGTGGAGAATCAGCACTTCAAGCACGTCGAAATCTTTGAGCGCCCGTTCACGAATTTCTCGAAGCTTTTTCTGCGCCATGCCTTCGTAATGTTCGAAGGTGATACTGTCCACATCCCGGCCTTTCGATCGATCTCGCGCCGTCCCGAGAAAGATCGAGATCCCGCCGATCCGCTTCGACCGGCTTCGGACGCGGTCGATCTCCTTGTCCACAGAGAAATCCTCCCGCTGCACCCGGACGAACTCAGCATCGTCATGGACCTGATCCATGGGACATCCCCCTGCGAACGGCGGCAGGAGCGCTACCTCGTCGCCATCGTGAATCGTCGTGTCCTCGTGCGCGATTTCCTGGTTTACCGATAGGAGAATTTTTTTCTTAAGGATCAGTTCCCCGATCGCCGGATATCCAGTCTCGATCATGCTCACAAGGTCTTTCACCCGTCGCCCATTCAGGAGGTTCAAGGACAATGCGCCTTGATTTCCCGCCAACGCCTTCGTCATCCCGAAAAGCCGGACTGTGACCACGATAGCGCCTTTCCAATAAGGCAATCGATCGGACCCTAGGCCCTAGTAAACGTACCGGACCTGCCTCCGGATTTGGAAAGCAAACACACTTCACTGAAGCTCATGCCCCGATCAATTGCCTTGCACATGTCGTAGATTGTAAGCGCCGCCACCGACGCAGCAGTCAGGGCTTCCATTTCCACGCCGGTGGGTCCGGTCGTCTTGACTGTCGCCGTGATCGTGATCGAGCAACGGCCTTCTCGATCCGGCTGCGTCTCTTCTTTGAAGGAGATGTCCACACTGGTGAGGAGAATGGGATGACACATGGGAACGAGATCCGGGGTCTTTTTTGCCCCCATGACCCCGGCAACCTGAGCGACCGACAAGACATCGCCTTTTGCAATCTTGCCGCGTTGGATCTTTTCAAGAGTTTCCGGCTGGAGGAGAACCTTTGCCTGCGCCGTGGCAACCCGCTCGGTTGCATCCTTCGCGCTGACATCGACCATCCGAGCACGACCCGCTTCGTTGAAGTGCGTGAACTCAGCCATTTTCCTCAATGAATCAGGCAGTTGCAGAGAAACCCGATCAGATTATAGGTGGCTCTTAAACAGCGAGTCAAGCTCGGGTCCTCCTAACGGACTGCTTGACAGTCGAAATTTCAATCCTGGAGAATGGCGACATGGCTCGTCAGATCATCATCGAACGGCTTGAATTTCAAGGATGTTGTGGAGTAACGGCAGAAGAACGCCATCGGCCGCAACCACTGGCTATCGATTTGGAGCTTGAGTGTGAGGTGGAACCAGGTCATGTGCCGGACAATGTTCAGGATGTCGTCGATTATGCTCAAGTTATTGAACGGATCGTTGAGTTGGGTACGACTCAAGTATGTATACTCCTCGAAACCCTCGGCGAGCACATTCTCACGATGCTGTTCACCGAATTTCCTGTTGATCGGGTGAAGCTCTGGCTCCGGAAACTCGCCCCGCCGCTTCTCTATAGCACCGGATCCGTAGGAGTGCAGATGGACCGAACCCGCATGGCTCACCCCCTGCATCTCCCCGATGCAACAGCCGCTCGCTTCCTCACCCAACAACTGCACTGGTTGCCAAAGGGCCGGGCACTTGATGTCGCGGCAGGCTCCGGCCGCAATGCCTTGTATTTGGCTTCACATGGTTTCCAAGTCGATGCGCTCGACCGCGATGAGCAGCGATTGGCCAATCTTGCTGCAATGGCGAAACAACAGAATTTGCCGGGCTTGAGCGTGCAGACCGTCGATCTGGAGCGATCCACCGACGACCGACCGGAATTCCCCAAGAGCACCTATGACGTCATCTTGGTGTTCTTCTACCTTCACCGGCCACTCTTTCCGTGGCTGATAGAGGCATTGAAGCCGAATGGCGTCCTGATCTACGAAACGTTTTCCATTGAGAATTATTTCCGGCATCATCATCCCCGGCGGTGGGAGTTCTGCCTAGCGCAGAACGAACTCCTCCGTCTCACGTCGGATCTTCGGGTCCTCTCCTACGATGAGGGCGAGCACAACGGTGATCACGGTCTGGTTCCTGCCTTCACGGCGCAGCTCGTCGCGAAAAAATCCGGACTTGCAGAGCGGTCTCATGGGCTGCATTGACCTCCATCTCCATACCACGCACTCTGACGGGAGCCTGCGACCAGCCGATGTTCTTACCCTCGCCCAGAAAGCGGGGGTCTCGGCACTGGCGATCACGGACCACGACATCATGGACGGTCTCCCCGAAGCGATGGCGGTAGGGACTCAACTCGGAATCGAGGTACTTCCCGGCGTGGAAATCAGCTCCTTTGACGGTAAAGGCGAGCTTCATATTCTTGGCTATTGCCTCAACTGGCGGGATGAAAAGCTCCAGAGCCGCTTAGCCGTGCTGCGTGCCAGCCGGCACCGTCGCAACCCACTCATCGTCGAACGGCTCCAGGCGATGGGGCTGGAGCTCACCTATGACGAAGTCAGGGCCTTGGCAGGAACAGAATCTGTCGGCCGGCCGCATATTGCCCGAGTCTTGATGGAGAAAGGATACGTAACCTCTGCTAAAGAAGCCTTCGACCGCTATCTTGCAGAAGGCCGACCGGGGTATGTTGCACGTGAGTTACCGAGCCCAGCTGAAGCCATTAGCTGGATCAAGGAGGCACAGGGCGTCGCAGTGTTGGCCCATCCTACCTGGGTGAAAGAATCTGATACCGCCTTGCCTGCATTCGTCCGAGCCCTCAAAGACAATGGGCTCGGCGGTATCGAAGTCCATTACAGCACCCATACGCAACAGCAGACCATGCGGTTCCTCGAACTTGCCAAACAGTTCGACCTATTGGTCACAGGAGGAAGCGACTTCCATGGGCTGACCAAACCTGACATCGAGGTAGGGGTAGGTCGTGGAAGTCTAAAAGTTCCAGAACAGTTGCTCGCTCCCTTGAAGGAAGCGGCAACGCGGTCGTGATCGTTGCTTCTCCCTGCTCTTAATCGATCCTACCGTGCTCGCATGTTTTCGCCTATTCGTTGACTCTCTGCTGCCATCCGCTAGACTTTGACACATCCATCGGAACCCTGATCGCGATCATGTCGACACGCTGGAACTGGATCGGTCCGTATAGTTTTGCCATCTTAGCGGCGCTCGTCGCCGGCCCCCTGCTCAGTAGTCTCTCCCTTGTTCAGGCGCTGTCGATCAACTCTCTTCAACTAAGCGGTCCCAACGTTGTCCGGTTAGTCGCCGATGGCGTCGCTCTCATACTCCTTTGGCTGATGGCTGCCGCCGCCTTCCGGGAAATTCCCGATAACGGCCGCGGGTTGGGTTTTTTCCGCAGCCTCATTCTCCCGATCACAGCTCTTCTGACAGTAATCTTTACGAACAAGGCAATGAAGACCGTCGGGCTCCCCTTTGTGGAACAGATCGGCAGCACTCGGTATGCATGGGGTTATGCGATCAGTCTCTTGGTTGCCGGCTGCTGGTTTACGTTGGCCTGGATGCTTCATCTCCAGGCTCTGCGGGCAGTCTGGTCCTCCCCGGTTCATTCTCGTACGGTCATCCGAACCGACCAAGAATTGGCTGACTTAGAAGAGACGGTGACGACACGAACCGAACCGACGAGTAAACCGGTACCGTTGGCCACCAATGGTCAGACTCCGGCAATGCTCGGACGGTACAAAGTCTTGAAGGAACTCGGGCGCGGCGCAATGGGGGTGGTGTATCTGGGAAAAGATCCAAAAATCCAACGATTTGTCGCCATTAAAACCATGAAGCTCGACGAAATCGATGACGATCAGAAACTGCGGGATTTCAAAGCCCGATTTTTCCGTGAAGCTGAATCGACCGGACGCATGTCTCACCCCAACATCGTCACGATCTATGACGCCGGGGAAGAACAGAACCTCGCCTTCATTGCGATGGAACTGCTCGAGGGAATCCCTCTGAAACAATATGCCCGGAAACCAAACCTGCTCCCCCCGAGGGACGTCGTCTCGATACTCGCAACCGTCGCTGATGCCCTTGATTATGCTCATCAGCAAGGTGTTGTCCATCGAGACATCAAGCCGGCCAACATCATGATCACAAAAGACCAAACCGTGAAGGTGATGGATTTCGGCATTGCCAAGATGGCCTCGAGTAACAAGACCCAAACTGACATCGTGCTCGGAACACCGACCTACATGTCGCCGGAGCAGATCGCCGGGAAGAAGGTCGACGGACGGTCCGACATCTTCTCGCTGGGAATCGTCCTGTTCGAGCTTCTCGCAGGACAGCCGCCGTTCACGGCGGACAATTTATCAGCCCTGCTCTTCACCATTACCCACAATCCCCATCCCGCCATTCATTCGTTTCGGAATGATCTCTCCCCCATAGTGCAGGAGATCCTCGATCGAGCACTACAGAAAGAATTGCCGCAACGATACCGCAGGGCCGGAGAGTTGGCCCAAGATCTCCGCGCGTGCCTTCAGAGCCTGGCTGCTTGAGAAAGGTTCTTCATGCCGATCGAGATCCTCCACTGCGCGAGAACCGACATCGGGCTTAAGCGCCATCGCAACGAAGATCGCTTCTGCGCGAATCATGACCTCGGGCTGTACGTCGTCTGTGACGGAATGGGTGGGGAAAATGCCGGAGACATCGCCAGTTCCCTGGCCGTCGGCACCATTCAAACATACATGGCAGACACTGTGCGTCGATCCGACCTGCCGTTCGTCGGTCCGTACGACGCCACCGTCTCTTCAATGACAAACCGGCTCGCCAGCGCCATCAGGCTGGCGAACCAGACGATTCATCAAGAGTCCTGGACGCATTCGAACTGTGTCGGCATGGGCACCACGGTTGTGGCGGCACATCTTTCCGGCGAGATGCTCTCCATCGCCCACGTCGGGGACAGCCGGCTCTACCTCGCCCGCGGAAACACCCTTCATGCGTTGACGACGGATCATTCGTGGGTCGCTGACCAAGTCCTGAACGGCGTTCTGACGGAAGAAGAGGCAGAGCAGTCATCACGGAAGAACATCGTCACGCGCGCGCTCGGAGTCGAGAGTGCCGTAGAGGTAGAGCTCGGCGAAATGGCGGTCATGCCGGGCGATGTGCTCTTGCTCTGTTCGGACGGACTGACGCGAGGGGTCCGAACTCCAGAGATACTTCAGGCACTCCGTGACGAATGCAACGTGGAATGGAAAGCCGATCGATTGATCATGATGGCGAATCGCGCCGGAGGGGATGACAACACCACTGTTCTTGTCGTCACGGTCCAACAAGCCGACCAGCCCGGGCTGTGGGAACAATTTCGCACACGATTCTTGTAACCATGTGAGCTGAGACTGAAAGAGGAGGGATCACCGATGCCGCACACTGCCACCGCACAGGCGAAACTGCTCGTCAAATTGCACGGCCAAGCTTCGAAGATGATTGACCTCGTGACAGAGGGCTTTGCCATCGGACGCAAGGCTGATAATGATCTTTCGATCGACGACCAGAGCATCTCGAGTCACCACGCACGAATCAGTAAGGTACAGTCGGTCTTTTTTATTGAAGACTTGAAGAGCACGAATGGCACGTCCGTCAATGAGAAGCGAATCGATCGGCATCAGCTGCGAGATGGAGACATTATCTCGATCGGCCAACACCGTCTGATCTTTCAAGATATCAGCGAGGCTGAAACTACCCCCGTCGCCGCATCCATGGATATGGACAAGACGATGGTTCTCGTGGGGGGGAGTCAACTTCAGACTCCGGCTGCTCCGGCCGCACGCCTCTTGGTGACGTCGGGCAAAACCGATCAGATGGAATACACCCTGGCGAAACAGGTGGCACTCATTGGATCTCAAGAGGATGCGACGATTCGCCTGACTGGATGGTTCGCGCCCAAATCTGCTGCACGCGTGACCCGTCGAGGGATTCAATACTCCATCAGTCCGACACAGAATGCGAAGAAAATTCTGGTGAATGGAAAGGAGGTTGTCACGCAGCAGGAACTCAAAAACGGGGACCAGATAGAGGTGGCGGGTGTCACCCTCTCGTTTTTCCTCACGCCTCCTTCCAAAACCCAGCCTCGGTAGCGGTTTAGAGACGAGCGGTCGTTGAAAAGCAGTCCGATCGCTTGGAGACACCCCAGAGCAAACCGCCCTGTATAACATCAGAACACCCCGCAGGATGTTCACACAGGCCTTCCAGCTGGACCACCGCGAGTGAAGCGATGAGGCCGGGATTTTGTGCCGGACTGCGACTCCCTGAGCGACGGGAGAACCAAGTCTGGGAAAGACGCCTCGTGGCTGTCGGGTAACGTAGGTGAGACGGAGGACTTTTTTAATATTCTGTTAGTGTTTGAAGTACACCGTGCCCTTAGGCAGAGTCTGATAGCACCGATCCGATATATCCTGCGCATGTTCTTGGAGGCACTGGACAACGTTGCCTGACCCCGGTGTGATCGACGCGCAGTATCGCCTTACATCCTCCTGACAGGCTGTGATCATCCTCGTCCGCTCTTCTCTCCACTTGACGAATCGTTCTCGTATCAGCTGCTGGCATGGAAGAGCGAGTTGCTGCATGTGCTGCTCAATGCATTGACGACGCGCGGGACCATCTGACGAACCAGGACAGAACTGTTCGACTTCAGCCTCACACTTGAGTTTCGTAATTTGCTGAGATCGAGGATCCATGACCATTTCTGTGGAACTGTCCGTATGGGAACGTGGTACCGGTGCACTCTCCGGTTGGACGGCCGACTGGTCCTGCGAAGGCAGAGGCGGTGACGTCCGAATGGTGAGATCGAGAGTCGGTACGGTTGCAGACGGAGGCGCCGACGCTGCCGCGGTACGAGGAGGATCACTTGCAGTAAGTTCCTGCTGGGAAGGGAAGCTTGAGACGATCGTACCCCAGACGAGCCCAAGACTGAGAGCCGTAACCAACCATAAATACACTCTGCCGGACGACGCCTGCTGAGTCATGGTCCTTCCTCTCGTGAATTCATCCCAGCATAGGCCAAGCCTGTAGAAAAATCTATGAAATGTCCGGTTTTCGCGCGCGCGGGAGGAACGAGGTCGAGTAGAACGAGACGACGTCGGTGCCGGAACCGAAAATGTTAGTTTTCAGGAGTTTCGACGATGTGATTTTCGAATCGAGTACAGCCTTCAGCCAGCAAACGGTTGGTCAGCATTTCTCCCGGCCATTCGATGGGCAAATCAGCCGTAAATACCCACACATCTGGCGAGGTCCACACCGGACCGTGTTCCTCGGGCAGCTCGGGGTCGAACAGATCCGTCCAGACCGGCATGTAAACACCGTTCCCGCACTGAGTGTGAAGATGGACGATCGTGCGAGCGCGCACCAAGGGATCCAAGTCCCGCCACACAGCCGCAGTTTCGTCGGCCAGCCGATGAAGACGGACCGCATTTTGCGCATCAAATAATGCATAGGCGGCGTAGACTGGAGCTTCAATCGCATCCGGCGCAAAAGCTAGCTCCGGACATTGTTCGACCAGGCCTTCCGACAACGCACGACGGTGCCGATCCTCCAGCGAGTCCGGCAACCCGGCGTCCGGCGCACCGATCAGCTCAAACAGTAGGAACGCCGTATTTTCAACGGGGGGATAGAGTCGAGCGGCGATGGGCTGAGCCCGCTGGGAATCAGCCACGGCGTTCACGTGTTCATTGACCGATTGAAGCGTCAACGGCTCCAGCGTCGCATCCGTGAGCAATCGTGATTCCACCCGGACGACGGTTCCGGCCGGCAGACGAAGCGCGCGATGGAGCAAGTTCGCTGTGGCGACGGGATCGATCTTGAGTTTCAACGGATGGCTGAGATTCGCTTGGAGCGGAAGAGCTAGCGCAGCCATGACGGCATATAGCGGTTTCTCGTCAGCCTCCTCCTCCAACAACACCGTGCACGCGGACTCGGCCAGCAGATCAAAGAGCCACTCCGCCATGTCTTCATCGAGTGCGGCAAGCACCGTCAGCAGATCATGTTCACGCCCCTGTTCGATAAACGCCTGGAGCGTGTCGATCGCCGCCCCGGTATCGCCATGATCATGGCGGCGCGCATTGATCAGATGAATTAAATCTCGCGTAAGGGGATCCGGGCGTGACCAGCTCAGCATGTCGCACTCCCACGCAACCGGCGACTCAGTCCACGAACCGGTTTGTGTCCAGCCACCATGTTGCCAAACTTTCGCCCGAGGAGCAAGCACCAGATACATTTACTTCTGGCCATTAACCTCCTGTGTCGACGGCTCATCATTCACCGATCACCTTGATCAGCACTCGCTTGCGTCTGCGTCCGTCGAATTCTCCGTAGAAGATTTGCTCCCATGGACCAAAATCCAGCCGGCCCTTCGTAATCGCCACCACAACTTCCCGCCCCATCAATTGCCGTTTGATGTGAGCATCGGCATTATCCTCGCCGGTCTCGTTGTGGCGGTAGGTCGCTGATTGCGGAGCGATGGTTTCGAGAAACCGCTCGTAATCGTGGAGCAGTCCCGGCTCATCGTCGTTGATATACACACTCGCCGTAATGTGCATGGCATTGACGAGGACGAGTCCTTCCAGGACGCCACTTTTCTGGACGGCAGCCTCAACCTGAGGAGTAATGTTTACGAACGCGCGCCGTGTCTTTGTCTCAAACCAAAGTTCTTCTCGGTAGGATTTCATTTCTGTCAACCAGTGGGAGTAGCATTCTGCCGAATGTACCCTGGGGAAGCAAGCAATGGGTCATGGCCCTCGACCGTTGAGCACTTCCCCCGCTCCCGCTATACGGTATAATGCACACCATGCCTCGATCAGGCACGTCCGGCAAGGGCCGCCCGCCGAAGACTCCTTCTCTCCGGTTCTCCGCCAATGCGTTAACCGTCCTCCGTCGGCGTTACTTGGCCAAATCTCTGAGCGGGAAAATCATAGAAACGCCGGCGCAGTTGCTGTGGCGAACCGCGTCGGACGTTGCGTTGGCCGAACGACTGTATCCGGCCGATACCCGCCTGCCCGATGCAGCCAGGCAATTCTACGAATTAATGGCCCGACTCGAATTTCTTCCCAATTCGCCGACTCTCATGAACGCCGGGCGGCGGCTGCAACAACTCTCGGCGTGCTTTGTCCTTCCGGTCGAAGACTCTTTGGACTCCATTTTTGAAGCCGTCAAATTCCAGGCCTTGATTCATCAATCGGGCGGCGGGACCGGCTTCTCCTTCAGTCACCTCCGCCCGAAAGACGATCGCGTCGCTTCAACCAGCGGAGTTGCTTCAGGCCCGGTCTCCTTCATACGGATCTTTAACATGGCCACAGACGTCATCAAGCAAGGCGGCACGAGACGCGGAGCCAATATGGGCGTGCTGCGGGTGGACCACCCGGATATTTTGGAGTTCATCGGGGTCAAACAGAATTTGAGCGAGATGACGAATTTCAACTTGTCCGTTGGGATTACCGATGCGTTTATGCAGGCTGTCGAGCGCAACCGGACATATGCCCTGATCAATCCCCATGACGGCTCAACGGTTCGAAGCGTCTCTGCTCGAATGGTCTTTAACCGTCTCGTCGAAGCGGCCTGGGCAACCGGCGAGCCGGGCATGATTTTCCTCGACACGGTCAACCGCGCCAATCCGACGCCCCAACTCGGCACGATCGAATCGACCAACCCTTGCGGCGAGCAGCCGTTGTTGGCCCACGAGTCCTGTACGCTCGGATCGATCAATGTCGCCAAGTTCATCTCTCCCTCGAAAACCCATCCAGCAGTGGATTATGAACGGCTGGGCGACGCGGTTGCTCTCGCCGTTCGTTTCCTGGACAATGTCATCGACCGAAACCACTACCCTCTTCCCCAGATCGCTGCCGCAACAAGGCGGACAAGGAAAATCGGACTCGGCATCATGGGATTCGCCGATCTTCTGATCGCCCTGAACATTCGGTACGATACCCCGGAAGCTCTGGCGGTCGCGGAGTCGTTGATGAAGTTTGTGCAAGCCCGGGCACACAAGGCGTCGACCTATCTCGCGGCCGCGCGCGGGACCTTTCCAGCCTATCGAGCCAGCCGACTCAGCGCCACGGGCCAGCACCGTCGCAACGCCACCGTCACGACGATCGCTCCCACCGGCACCATTAGCATCATTGCCGATTGCTCGCCTGGCATTGAGCCGCTCTATGGGGTGCGAGTCGTCCGCACGGTCATGGAGGACGTGCGCCTGACCGGCTTACATCCGATGTTTGTTCATCGCGCGCGTGCTCTTGGCCTCGATCTTGCGAAACTTGAACGAGACGTGGCGGCTCACGAATCCATCCAACATCTCACGCAGATTCCTGCGGAGCTTCGCCGACTGTTCGTCACTGCACATGATGTGGCTCCCGATCAACATGTCCGTATGCAGGCCGTGTTTCAACGATACAGTGACAGCGGCGTATCGAAAACCATCAACTTGCCGGCGACCTCCACGCGCAAAGATGTTGCGGCAGCCTTTCGCTTGGCCTATCAACTGGGATGCAAAGGGTTGACCGTGTTCCGTTCAGGGAGCCGAGAAAAGCAGGTCCTCTCTTGCACTCAGATTCAAGCCTGTTGACCTGTGTAATACTCAAACCAATGGGAGAAATTCCCGAACGAAATTGACACCATCGGAGGATAATGATAAGTACTTCTCCAGATTAACCAGCAACTAAGACCTTGCCCCGTGCGCCCAGCAGGGAGGTATGCGATGGCGGCCTACACAGATTGCGTGACTATGCCAGGGACTCCCTTTCAATGGAGCCTCCTGTTTGCTCGTCAGCCGGAACCGGACTTGGAGTTCACCGAAGAGGAACTCGAACAAACCACGGCCACACGGCCGATGTCGCCAAAGAGACCAGGCAAGAAGTCCGGCGGAGGCCGACCCATCATGTGGGTGTTGCTGCTGATCCTTGTTGGCGGTATCGCCTATGTTGCCATGGAACCGGAGATGCTGACGGAGGTACTGAACCCCATCTTAGGTGAAAGCGCCCCCGTGGCAGGTCCGTCTCCACGTGTGGTGAGTCCCAAGCCCCAACCTCCTGCGACCCTGGCTCCAGCTCCGGTTCCGGCTCCAGCCACGGCTCCAGAGCCAGCGCCGACTGCTGCAGTTCCTGCGCCGCCGGCTCCAGCGATGACGCAACCCGCGGCAGTACCAACACCACCTGTGCCGCCAGTAGCCACAGCCGTTCCTATGTTTGCCGAAGGACAGAAAGTCACCGTCACGACAGATCCGATGGCGCCGGCCGAAGGCATCACGCTCACCATGGATTCCTCGGGAGCGAAACCCGGCGCCGTCGTGAAGCCGGGCGTGACGCTCACGGTCTTGGACGGAGAGCTACA
Source organism: Nitrospiraceae bacterium (assembly GCA_035623075.1). Classification (NCBI taxonomy): domain Bacteria; kingdom Pseudomonadati; phylum Nitrospirota; class Nitrospiria; order Nitrospirales; family Nitrospiraceae; species Nitrospiraceae bacterium. The sequence continues at coordinate 79,686 of DASPUC010000005.1, forward strand.
AGGAAACGGTTGGGTCTATTCGGTTCGAACCGATGAGGGCATCAAAGGGTGGGTGCCGGAGAAACGTCTTCGGTTGAAATTCTGATCTTCACATCCCAATTCTTTCTCTTCTTCTCTCGGAATCAGCAGAGCAGCGACGATTCTGCTCTGTGTTATAATTCGCCGGTTCTACAGCTGTATTTTCTTCTCGATGGCTATGGGTCAACTGGGTGCGGTGATCTTTGACTTCGACGGTGTCATTGCTGATACCGAACCCTTGCACTTTGCGGGATTTCGCCGGACGCTTGCCGAAATTGGTATCACTCTCAACGAATCCGACTATTATGCGAACTATTTAGGCTATGACGACCGGGGCTGTTTCATCGCCGCTCTGCAGGCACACGGTCAGCCTGCCAATCCCGGAACCATCACTCGTTTGATGGAACGAAAAGCCCACGCCTATCTCGAATCGATCAAGGAAGACCTGATCATTTTCCCCGGCGTCCGCGAATTGGTGCAGGAGGCCGCAGCTTCCTATCCGTTAGCGATTGCTTCGGGAGCTTTTCGCCACGAGATCGAATTGATTCTTGAACAGAGCGGGCTGCGAAAACAGTTCTCACACATCACGAGCGCGCAAGACGTCACTCGAGGCAAACCGGACCCCCAACCCTTCCTCCATGCGCTGCACGGTCTCAACCGATTGCACCCTGATCAGGAAGTTCCTCCCGAAGCCTGTTTAGTCATTGAGGACTCGGTCCCAGGGATCCGGGCAGGGAAGGCCGCCGGCATGAAAGTGCTCGCTGTCGCCAATACCCATACTGTACAGGATCTCCATGAAGCGCATGCCGTCGCCCACAGTCTCGACGAAGTCCGTTTGTCCGAATTACGTGAGCGACTATGGCCCCGTCAATGAGAGAATCCAAGACGCGATGACTCCTGCAGAAGCTCAAGCCTATTGCACGGCCTTTACCAAGAAGAGCGGGAGCAATTTCTACTACTCGTTCCTCTTCCTGCCTCGCACTCGTCGGCAAGCGATGTATACGGTCTATGCTTTCTGCAAAGAGGTCGACAGCGCCGTCGATGAACCACCCCCAGGCAGCAACCCCAAGGAGGAATTGCGCCGATGGAGAACGGAGCTTGACGCGACCTATCACGGTACCCCCACTCTTCCCGTCACGATCAGTCTGGCCGAGCACGTTCGACGTCTCTCGATCCCGCAGGCCTATTTCGATGAGCTGATTAAAGGGGTCGAGATGGACCTGACGATGACGAGTTACAAGACGTTTCGCGACCTTTCACTCTATTGTTATCGGGTCGCGTCCGTCGTGGGGCTGATCTGCCTGCATGTGTTCGGCACCACCTCGGCACGGGCGCAAGACTATGCCGTCGACCTTGGCTTGGCGTTTCAGCTCACGAATATTCTCCGAGACCTTGGAACCGATGTTGCTCAAGGCCGTGTGTATCTGCCTGAGGAAGATCTGGAAAAGTTCGGCTGTTCGGCCGAACTGCTGCGACGTCGGCAGGACAGTCCTCAATTGCGAGAACTCATCCGTTTCGAGGCCGCGAGGGCACATGAGTACTATGACAAAGCTGTCGCCGCACTGGAAGCCTTACCAGCCAAGGACCGGCGGGCCCTGACGGTCGCAGAAATCATGCGCGCCGTGTATTTCAGGATGCTGCAACGTATTGAACAGGCCGAGTACTCTCCTTTTGGCCCCCGAGTTCGTCTCCCGACCACCCATCGACTGGCTGTAGCAGCCGGAGTGTGGCTTCGTTCTCGATTCTCGTGACTCGTCCAACCCCTTCATCGGTCATTGTCCTGGGCGGTGGCCTTGCCGGTTTGACAGCCGCCTACCGTCTGGCCTCCAACGGTCTTCGCATTACCCTCATTGAGCAACGCTCCGCCCTTGGAGGCAATGCCATCCAGTCGGACAAGGAGTGGGAGCCCTATCCGCTGACAATCTCCAATAGCCATGACGCAACGTGGAACCTCCTGCATTCGCTCGGTTCACGCATCAGTCCTGCCCACCTCCCACAGGTTCCGCTGGAGTTCTTGATGCCAGATGGCACCACGACCGCTTACCGATACACGCCTCTGCCTCAACCTGTGCACGTCCTCGTGAGTCTTTTTCGGTTCAACGGGTTGACATGGCCAGAACGCTGGCGACTGGTTTCATGGCTGGACCAGATCTGGGAGGGAGCCAGTCAACTGCCTTCTGACCTCGCCCATCGGACCGCTGATGCGTGGCTCGCGACGCTTGGGCAAGGTGAACGTGCACGCGAGACTATTTGGAACCCGCTGGCTCGGTGGTTGACCGGTAACCAGCTGACTCACCAGTCTGCCGACACCTTCCGTCAGGCGATTGAACAGACCTTTCTTCGATCGGCCCGCGAGAGTCGTTGGACGATCGTTCCGTCGCCCCACGCGTCACTGCTCCGCCCGATGATCGAGACGCTCAGGGCAAGCGGGGTTGCGGTCTTGCTCGATACCGAAGCCGCCCAACTACTTAGTGACGGCGATCACGTGACCGGAGTGCTCCTCAAAAACGGTTCCACTCTTCAAGGCGACTGGTACCTTGCGGCGCTTCCCCCTCACCGCCTCGCCGGACTTCTACCTGAACGGTGGCTCTCACGCTACGCCTACTTTCAGCAATTTGCGGAATTGATGACTCATGCGACGATCAGCGCACAAATTATTATCAGGCAATCGTTCACCAAGCCACGTATTCTACTTTTGAGCCGAGGCTTCTTCTATTCGATGGTCGCCCAGTCGGATGGATCGAATCACACGGTCTGTCGATTCTCCGGTGGAGGTGACGAGAGAGTCGATTCCATCACTTCAGACATCTTGCAGGCGAGCGCGGAAGAGGTTCTTCGATCGGTAACCCTGCTTGCTCCCGGACAAACCGTAGAATCTTTTGATTATCGGAGAAATGAAGAAGGATGCTTGTCTCTTGAACCAGGCGCACAACTTCGCCGCCCTCTTCAACGCAGTCCGATTGCCAACTTGCTCGTTTCAGGCGCCTGGACCGATACCGGCTGGCCGCCCAACAATAATATGGAGAGCGCCATTGTGAGCGCCGATCGTTGTGTGGAGATCGTGCACGGTTCGCTTGCATAATTGGGATCGATGGCGTTCTGACCGCTCAGCTGGAAGGCACACGAAGATAGCACTGATCCTCGAACCGTCCACCGCGAAGATATTTCGCGACCACAATCCACTCGTGTCGCGCATCAGTTAAGCTGACATAGGTCACGTCGTCGAGAATAAATGGTTGGATCGCAAAGAGTGTGGTCAAGGCAGGAGAAACTGCAACGTTCTCAATGCGGAGAGATGACAATGGATAGGTTCCGCCGGTCCGTTCGAACTTATCCGGCGTGGCAAGCAATGGACTCAAGTCCTGCCAGGTCGCTTGGTCGAGCACGGCACTGTCGGCGGGAAAGACGTACAAGCTGTCACTCGGCGCGCCTTTCATACAGAAGGTCGTCTTGACGACCAAATCCAGATGCCCATCGTTATCCAAATCCACAATCGCCTTGTCGAGGCTCGAACAATAGCGGGTTTTTGGACCGAGCCCCGCCAACGAAACCGGCTCCCACGTGATCGGACTGAACGGCTCTTTGTGTAAATTAAAGCGACGCCTCTCTTCCATGTTCTTCTGAAACAGTTCGACAACTCGTTCACAGAACAGCGTGTCCCTCGATGCCACCAGCTCCACCGAAGAAGCTGCGGCGGAGATCAACAGAAAGGTCGCCAGAAACATTCCGCTGAGAAAACCCAGTCTCGTACAGCCATACATGGTGCCAGTTTTACCCGCCTCACACATTGACAACCTCGTTTCTGCCCCCTAAGATGCCGACCACCTTCTTTTTGTCTCCATTCAATCATGACCGCCACGGCACTCCAAGAACTTGCCAAATCTCTTCACGATTGTCAGCGGTGCAAACTCGCCAAACTCGGCCGGACTCAAGTTGTATTCGGCGTCGGTAATCCTCACGCGACCATCATGTTCGTCGGCGAAGCCCCCGGTTTCTATGAAGATCAAAAAGGAGAACCGTTTGTCGGTGCGGCGGGGAAGCTCCTGAACGATCTCCTGCAGTCGGCCGGGCTGTCGCGGGACGAAATTTATATCGCGAACGTCATCAAATGCCGGCCGCCAAATAACCGCGACCCGGAAATGGATGAAGTGGATACCTGCAAGCCGTTTCTGATGCAGCAGATTCAGATGATCCGGCCCAAGCTGGTCTGTACCTTGGGAAACTGGGCCACCCAAACGCTTTTGGAACGGAAAGTGGGAATTACGAAAGTGAAAGCGCAGGCGTTCTACATGAAGGATTTTGTGATCTTCCCGCTGCTCCACCCGGCAGCGGCTCTGCACCAAGGCGGATTATTGGACCCATTGAAAGAGGACTTTAAGAAGCTGAAGGAATTCTTGGATCGCCACACCAAACCAGCCGATCCCACCGAGACCGCACCCGCAGCCACTCCCACGCTGCAGGTTGAATCACCAGTGCCGGCCCAAATGGATTTGTTTGGATCGTAACGAGCCATCACCGTCAGCGGTTCGCTCATGCTGCGAGAGCCTTATTACAAGGAAGGTTTGGCGTCTTCGAGATTGTTCGACTGGTTCGAATCAATCTCCCCCTCTCCACCTGAGGATGCTTCCTCTTCCGGCACTTCAAACCAAGCGACGAGCATGTCGTCCCACCAAGCCTCATCAACATCCTGGCCGGGATCGCTGCCGAGAAACGCCACATCGTCTTTGGTGACAGACGGGCCGACAAGGTTGGGTTGAAATTTGGCGCGATCGATCACTTCTCTGGTGGCATATCCTCCGACAATCCAGGAGTTCGGATCGGCACGTCGGGACTTGTAGGCTTTGAGGGCGATTTTGAAGTACGTGAAGATCTGCTGCTGAATGGGATCGCCTACGCCGGATTGCGGCAGGCTCAACGTTTTTTCGATCTTCTTTCTCCAATGCCGATCGTCGTACCGCGACGTAATCAGTTGGAGCATTTGTTTTCCAAGCTCGGGATCAAGCGCCATGTTTCCTCGGTTGTAGGTCAAAGGTACGAAGCTGAGTCCCGCCTCTTACCCTGATGCACATGAATGTCACTTGCTATTCTGATACGTCCCCATCAACTGTGCCTCTCCGATAATGTGGCCTTTCATCGCCTCTTCGAGCTTCTCCTTGGTCGGCTGCTTCAGGTCAGGTAGCACGGTGTCCAAGGCGTAGAGCTTATGGAAGTAGCGATGGCGGCCGATCGGCGGGCACGGTCCTCCGTAGCCCGTTCGCTTCCAGTCATTCACACCTTCCTTCGTTCCGGTAGGCAACGCCTTTACACCTTCCGGTAGCCCATTATTCGTGGCCGGGAGGTTATAGAGAATCCAGTGCACCCAGGTCATTTTCGGCGCGGCCGGGTCCGGGGCATCCGGATCATCGACAATCAACGCCAGGCTCTTGGCACCCGCTGGAAGGTCTGACCAAGCCAGCGGTGGTGAAACATCCTTGCCCTCGCAGGTATACATCGTCGGAATCGCACTCTGATTGTTGAACGCCGTCGAGGTCAGACGCATGTTCCCCTCCTCACAAGCCAGCGCGGCCGCTGTAGTCATAGCGTTTGCAAGCACCGCTGCTGCCAGCACGTCATAGCTCTGGCGACTCATACCCTGCCCGTTGATAGCCGGGACGAATCTCCGGTCATTCGCATGAACCCGTATGCGATTGGCTCCTGTGCGCTGTCAATTCCCCGCCACAGTCATGTCGGCGATCTTGACGGTCGGACTGGCAATCCGCCCCCGAAACACGAGATCGTTCCCCACCAATTCGATCCCTGCGAACATCCGCTGAAGCGTACTCGCAATCGTTATTTCTTCGACAGGATAGGCCAGTTCTCCGTTCTCGATCCAGAATCCACACGCTCCTCGAGAATAGTCTCCTGTCACCATATTTATCCCAAACCCGATCAACTCCGTCACATAGAGTCCCTGCCGGACGCTCGCAATAATCTCCTGCGCGGTCTTTGTCCCCGGCACAAGATACAGGTTGGTGGGCCCGACGGACGGATTCTCGCCTACACTCCGCGATGCGTTACCCGTCGAACTCAAGCCGAGCTTCCTCGCCGAATAGGTATCAAGGAGATAGCTCGTGAGGACACCTCGGTCAACCACAGTGGTTCTCCGTGTCGGAAGACCTTCACCATCGAACGGTTTTGAGCCGAGACCGCCGACCATCCGGCCATCGTCATACACCGTCACCCACTCTGGTGCGATCGACTTTCCGAGGTGATTCACGAGGAATGATGCTCCTTTATACAGAGCATATCCCGACACCGCGCTCGAAAGCGTCCCCATTAAACTGGCAGCCGTGTCCTGATCGAAGACGACGGGCACTCGTTGCGTGACTACTTTCCTGGCACCCAATCGACGGACCGTCCGCCGAGCCGCTTCTACGCCGATCGATTCCGGACTCTCAAGCTTGCTGAATTTTCGCTGAATGCCGTACCAGGAATCACGTTGCATCGTGCCGGTCTGTTGGTCTGTGGCGACCGGCGAAACCGAAAGGGAAAAACTCGAACTCCGAAATTCACCGATGAAGCCATGTGTATTACCGAGTATCACCCGCCCCGAGGAAGAATCGAACTCCGCTCCCTCCGAGTTCGTCACACGCGAATCCGCCGCCATGGCCGCGGATTCAGCTCGTCGCGCCAAATCGATTTGATAGTCGGTTTCCAGCTTAGTCGGGTCATGAAGGTTGAGGTCCGGTTTCTCAATCGCCATCTGTTCCGCGCCAGGGAGACCGGACAAAGGGTCTTCCACCACAGCCTTCGCCAAGGTACAGGTCTGCGTGACCAATTGATCTAACGATTCCTTCGAAAAGTCCGACGTGGACGTCGAGGCGGATCGCTTCCCCACGAACACCCGCAATCCCAGTTGCTTTTCTCGAGCCTTCGTCAAACGATCGACCGTCCCCAGACGGATCTGTACCGAAAAGGTCTCTCCCTCGGCAATGATGATATCGGCCTCGGTCGCACCAGACCGTTTCGCGTAACGGAGCACATCGGCGGCCAGTTCCGAATAGCCATTTCCTCGTTGCAGCTGATGGCTCATCGAATCCATACGCGAATCATCCTTGCGTGCCACCCACTGTTATTTCATCGATACGGATGGTGGGTAATCCGACACCGACGGGTACGGATTGTCCCTCCTTCCCACAGGTCCCGATCCCTTCATCGAGCTTCAGGTCATACCCGACCATTGAAACCTTGGTCAGAATCTCCGGCCCGCTGCCGATCAGGGTCGCGCCCTTCACCGGCCTTGTCACCTTCCCGCCTTCGATCAGGTACGCTTCGCTCGCGGAAAAGACAAATTTCCCGTTGGTGATGTCCACCTGACCTCCGCCGAACGACACGGCATAGAGCCCGTGCTCGACTGAGCGAATGATGTCCTGTGGATCAGACTCTCCGGCCAGCATGAAGGTGTTCGTCATACGGGGGAGTACGACGCTTTGATAGCTTTCGCGGCGTCCATTACCGGTCAACGGAATGCCCAACAACCGGGCGTTCAATTTGTCGGTAATATAGCCACGAAGAATTCCTCGCTCGATCAAGACGGTTCGGCTCGTAGCCGTCCCCTCATCATCCATATTCAAGGAGCCTCGGCGATTCGGCAATGTGCCGTCATCTACGATCGTACAGACATCCGACGCGACGCGTTTGCCGATCAGGTTCGAAAACGCGGAGGTCTTCTTCCGATTGAAGTCGGCTTCCAGTCCGTGGCCGATGGCTTCGTGCAACAGGATCCCCGGCCACCCGCCTCCCAACACCACCGGCATGACACCCGCGGGAGCTGCCACGGCAGAGAGATTGAGGATCGCCTGCCTCGCTGCCTCCCGCGCATACGCCAAAAACCGTTCTTCGTTCTGATAAAACTCGAATGGAACGCGACCACCTCCGCCAAACGTCCCGACCTGACGATTCCCATTCTCCTCGGCGATACAGGTGACTTGGAGTCTCGACAACGGTTGGACATCACTGACCATCGTGCCATCCGATGTCGCCACGACGACACGCTTGTATTCCGTATTGAACGACGCCATCACATTCTTAATCCTCGAGTCATAGCGTCGTGCTTCGATGTCAATCGCGTTGAGCAGGGCCACACGGTCGGCCGTTGCCACCTCGATTTGCGTATGTTCAACCGGATAGAGATTCCTGGTCGGACGCTGGTAGACAGGAACGGGAACAGAGTGGCCGGCGGTGTGGGACTGTGCGATATAGCGGGCTGTATCAGCGGCAAGTTCCAAGTCCTTCCTGGTCAGCTCGTCCGAATAGGCAAACCCGGTTTTTTCTCCTGCCGTAGCCCTGACACCAACCCCTTGCGCGATGTTCTTGGTCGCTCGCTTCACCAGCGATTCTTCCATCGAGACGGATTCGGACACACAGGATTCGAAATAGAGATCCGCATAGTCCACCTCGCGAACCTTGATCCGTCCGAGGGCTGCTTGCACTTCTCCTTCACTTAAACCGAACGTCGTCAACTGGACCAGTTCTCCCATGAGACGGGACACCCTTTCTAATCCATGATTTGATCGATACAAGAAGAGGGCGGAGTATAGCCGATTCAATTCCGCAGGCGCAATGTGAACGCTTCCAACGTCAGGCTTTTTCAGGAGAAAATTCCAAGATAGCGTTTGACTTTCGGAACCCTCACCAGTAGACTTTGTACACCTGCCTACACGACACTCACAGAAAGGATCCGAGTCAGACTCTGTATGGAACGGAGACAGTCTTTAAGCCTCGAAGAGCTATCCGAACACGAACTGGCTGCCAAACTCGAACCGGACCTTTTCCCGAAACATGTCGCCGTCATCATGGATGGGAACGGGCGCTGGGCTGAACTCCGCGGCCTGCCGCGCATTGCCGGTCACCGGGAGGGCATTCAGTCCGTCCGTGAGCTCATTACTCATTGTCTCGAACTCGGCATCCGGGCCCTGACGATCTACGCCTTCTCACAGGAAAATTGGAAGCGCCCCTCTCAGGAGATCAGTGCACTGATGGGACTGTTGGAGCATTATCTCTCCACCGAACGATCCAAACTCGTCGAGCAAGGCGTCCGGTTTCGTGCCATCGGTCGCATCGAATCACTTCCACCGTCTGCCGTTCAGTGGGTCCGGACTACTGAGCAGGAAACTGCGCATCTGGACAGACTCCATCTGACCGTCGCCCTCAGCTATGGCGGCCGCTCGGAGATCACCGATGCGGTGAAACGACTCCTCCGCGACGTGCAGGAAGGCAAGCTCAGTCCAAGCGACATTGATGAGTCACGGCTGCAACTGTACCTCTACACACACGATCTTCCCGATCCCGATCTGCTGATTCGAACGAGTGGAGAAACCCGCATCAGCAATTTTCTACTCTGGCAACTCGCCTATACCGAGTTGTATTTCACTCCAACCCTGTGGCCCGACTTCCGTCGTCGAGAATTTCTGCTTGCGTTGCTGGAATACCAGCGACGTGACCGACGATTCGGTCGTGTGCTCAGCGCGCTATCGTCATAGCCCGTATCGTGGAACCGCACATTTCGGAGTACCGCGCCGCCGACCATCATCAGACCGACTCCGCGTCGGTTACCGCACGGTTTGACCTGCGGCGCGTGTATACAGCGATCGCGCTGGCACCGCTCATTTACGCGGTGATCCGCTATTTGCCCTCTGTCGCATTCATCGCCCTTGCTTTTGTCATCGGAGCAACCGCGCTCTACGAATTTTATCGCCTGTTCTTTCATGAACGCACGAACGGCGTGCTGATCGGAATCGGACTCTTGACCCTCGCCAACTTATTCGTGAGCGTGTATTGGCACGGTGCCGGCATGGAGATGCTGTTCTTGGGAGCGGCTGCCGTCTTGATCATGCCCCTGATTATTCATGAGAACCTGCAACACCATTTGATCGATAGCGCGGTCACGCTGTTTGGAGTCGTCTACATCGGGGGCGCACTCAGTCACATGATTCTGATTCGCTCTTTGCCGCAGGGAGAGTCGTTGGCTCTCTTCATTCTTTTCGCTACTTGGGCCGCTGATACAGGTGCCTATTTCGTGGGGAAAACGTTTGGACGTCATCCACTGGTTCCCGCGATCAGTCCCAAGAAAACTGTCGAGGGACTGCTGGGTGGCTTGGCGTTTGCTATCATTGCGGTCTATGTGTGCAGGTCCTGGATTCCGTCTGACGACGTCAGCATGGCAGGTTGCGTTGGATTGGGGAGTATGTTGACAATCGCGGGCCTCATCGGCGATCTCGCTGAGTCGGCTCTCAAACGGAGCGCCGGCGTGAAGGATTCCAGCGGACTTCTTCCAGGACACGGCGGCATGCTGGATCGCATCGATAGTCTCTTGTTCACGGCACCTGCGTTCTACTACTATGTTCGGTACAGCGGGATCCCGCTCTACGGATCCTAGCGGTTCGTCACCGGGAGACTGTCCATGAAAACCATCGTCATTCTCGGTTCCACCGGCTCGATCGGCACCAATACACTGGACATCGTCGACCGGTTCCCCGATGAATTTTGCGTGGCGGGCCTCAGCGCCGGGACCAACGATGAAAAGTTGGAAGAGCAGATTCGCCGATTCAAACCTCGCTTGGTGGCGCTTTCGAATGAATCAGCCGCTGCGCGCCTGAGGCGGCGGTGCGCGGATCTTCCGGTGAAGATTCTGTCAGGAACGGACGGTGTCGCGCAGGTCGCCTCGATTCCCGAGGCCGAAATGGTCATCTCCGCCATCGTCGGCGGGGCCGGGCTTGTCCCCACCTTGGCTGCCATTCGCGCCAACAAGCATATTGCATTGGCCAACAAAGAGCCGATGGTCATGGCAGGCAAGTTGATGCAGGAAGAAGCCCGGAAACACGGCATTCGCATTTATCCGGTCGATAGCGAACACAGCGCGATTTTCCAATCTCTTGAGGGGCATCGGGTGGAAGACGTCCGCCGGCTGATACTGACAGCTTCGGGCGGCGCACTCTGGACTCTTACCAAAGAGGAACTGCAGGACGTGACGCCGGAGCGCGCACTGCAACATCCCAATTGGAAGATGGGCGCCAAGATCACCGTCGATTCTGCCACGCTGATGAATAAAGGGCTCGAAGTCGTTGAAGCGCGCTGGCTCTTCGACATTCCGGAATCAAGAATCGACGTCCTGATCCATCGGGAAAGCATCATTCACTCTTTGGTAGAATATCAAGATCGATCGATGATCGCGCAGTTGGGGCTACCGGACATGCGAACGCCGATTTCATACGCGATGCGTTATCCCGAACGAATGCCGTTGGATCTGCCCTCACTGGACCTAACGGAGATCGGGAAATTGACCTTCTGCAAGCCTGATCACGATCGATTTCCGTGTTTGGGCCTGGGCTACGAGTCCTTGCGTGTGGGCGGAACGATGCCTGCGACGATGAACGCTGCCAACGAAGTGGCAGTCGAGGCCTTCCTGAACGGCGGCATTCGGTTCGTCGACATTGCGGAAGTTATTCGTTCGACCATGGAGGCACACCAACCTGACGAGGTCGAATCACTGGATGACGCCCTTGAAACGGATCGCTGGGCACGAGAGAAGGCTGAAGCCCTTATCCACGCACTTGCAAAATAGTACGACCGTCGAGGTCTGGTGGCAATCATCATGACTTCTGAATTCAACGTTGATTGAGGAACTCTAGCGTGTTGTCTGCGTTCACATGGTCTCCCGATGCGATGTGGTTATTCCTCCAGAAGGCCTGGTGGTTTCTTGTAGTCCTCGGGGTTCTGGTCGCTTTCCATGAACTCGGACACTTTTTGGCCGCTCGGTGGGTCGGCGTCCGTGTCCTGAAATTTTCACTCGGTTTTGGACCAAAATTACTCGGCCGCCAAGTAGGTGAAACAGAATACCTCCTCTCCGCTATTCCCCTCGGCGGCTATGTCAAATTGTTCGGTGAAGACGAAAGCGAAGCAATCACCTCAGAGGATCGAAAGCGATCCTTCGCGCACCAGGGATTGTGGGGGAAGGTCCTCATCGTTGCCGCTGGGCCTGGATTCAACTTCATCTTGGCCTACTTGATCTTCGCCGGCTGGCTGGCGACCGGCGCACCGCTGTTTGTTCCCACCTTTCGAGATTTGAGCCCCGATATCGAAGTGATGGTGCCAGGATCACCTGCCGACAATGCTGGCATGCAGATCGGAGATCGCGTCACTCAGGTCAATGGCAAAGATATCTCCACGAGGACCGAACTCCTCGATGCCGTGGCCAAAAGCAACGGGCAGCCGCTACCCCTCACGGTGAAACGGGATAGCCGAACCATACCTCTGACCGTCACGCCGATCCCCTCTCCACCTGGGCACGTTGCCGGACCGGCCGAGGACGGGACGTACTACCTCGGCATCGAAGAAACACCTCCTCTCGTCACCTCCGTTTTGCACGGTTCCGCCGCGGCCGCAGCCGGTCTCAAAGCCGGCGATCAGGTCGTGTCGATCGAGGGGAAACCCATCTATACATGGTCGCAGATGACGGGAATCGTGAAAGAGAGTCCTCGTCGCCCGCTTCACATGGAAATTCTGCGCGAGGGCCAGCGAATACCGCTGACCGTGACTCCAGCCGGCGAACAAACCACCGTCAACGGTCAAACGGTCGAAATCGGAAAGATCGGGATTTCTGGACCTGGCCGTTCACTCGTACGCTCAAGCAGTCCGTTGATGTCCCTGTACAGCGGACTCGAAGCGACTTGGGGATGGACCGAGCTGACTGCCATCGGCATTTACAAAATGATCGTGGGCGATATCTCCAGCAAGAATATCGGCGGTCCACTGACCATAGCGAACATCTCCGGAGAAGCCGCAGCCCAAGGGCCATCCAGTGTGATTTTCCTCATCGCCATTCTGAGCATTAACCTGGGAGTCCTGAATCTCTTGCCCATTCCCATCCTGGACGGTGGGCACCTGTTGTTTTTCTTGATCGAGGGCATACTCCGGAAGCCGCTCGGCGATCGCCAACGGGAACTCGCCCAGCAGGTAGGCTTGGTCCTCTTGGTCGGCATCATGATCTTCGCCTTCTGGAACGATCTCGAACGTATGCTCTCCCGCTGACGTCTGATGCGAGCCTCTCAACTCCTCATTCCCACCCTCCGGGAAGATCCCGGTGAAGCGGAAACCGTGAGTCATCGGCTCATGCTCCGCGCCGGCCTCATTCGTAAGGTGGCAGCTGGCATCTACACCTATCTGCCGCTCGGTCTTCGGGTGATCCGGAAGGTCGAGCAGATCATCCGGGAGGAGATGAATCGGGCGGGCGCGCAAGAATTGCTGATGCCGGTGGCTTCACCGGCTGAACTCTGGAAAGAAACCGGGCGGTGGAACTTTTACGGGAAAGAACTGATCCGGTTCAAAGACCGGCATGAACGCGATTTTTGTCTAGGTCCGACTCACGAAGAGATTATCACCGACCTCTTTCGACGCGAAGTCCGCTCCTACCGACAACTCCCCATGAATTTCTATCAAATTCAGACGAAGTTCCGGGATGAGATCCGCCCCCGGTTCGGCCTGATGCGCGGACGCGAATTCATCATGAAGGACGCCTATAGCTTCGACAGAGACGAGGCGGGCGCCCGACTCAGTTATCAGAAAATGTACGACGCGTACTGCCGTATCTTTACCCGCTGCGGCTTGAAGTTCCGTCCCGTCGAAGCCGACACGGGCCTGATTGGTGGGACATCATCCCATGAGTTCATGGTGCTGGCCGAGACAGGGGAAGAAACCATTGTCTACAGCGACACCGGCACCTACGCAGCCAACGTGGAACGGGCCGAGGTCCTTCCGCCGGTCGAAATGGACACCAGCCCCTTGCGTCCGCTGCAATCCGTCTCTACGCCTGGATGTCGCACGGTCGAAGAGGTGACGGCATTTCTGAAAATTACTCCGCAACAACTGGTGAAGACACTCCTCTACTCGACCGGAAAGGAAACGGTTGCGGTGCTGATTCGAGGAGATCACGAAGCAAACGAGATTAAAATCAAGCGACTCTTGGGCGTGTCCGAACTGGAACTTGCCAGCGCGACGACGATTGAGCAGGTCACTGGGGCGCCCGTTGGTTTTGCCGGACCAGTGGGTTTAAGCGACGTGCGGGTGATCGCCGATCATGCCGTCAAGGCGTTGCGCAATTTCGTTGTCGGCGGCAATCGGAACGACACCCATTACCTGAACGCCAATTGGGGACGCGATTTTTCAGCCGAACAATTCGCTGATTTACGGAATGCCCGCTCTGGCGACCCGTCACCTCGGAAAGACGGTACCCTCAAAGCGACGAGAGGCATCGAGGTCGGACACGTATTCATGCTCGGGACCAAGTACAGCCAAGCGATGCAGGCGTCCTACCTAGATCCCAAGGGGCAAGAGACTCTGACGGTCATGGGCTGTTACGGCATCGGGGTCGGGAGAACGGCAGCCGCGGCGATCGAACAAAATCATGACGACAAGGGAATCATTTGGCCCTTTCCCATTGCTCCGATCCATGTGCACCTCCTCACCCTCAGTCAGTCGGCGACGACGATTGAAGCGGCCACTCGTCTCTATCAGGAGTTGCCCGAGGCAGGGTTTGAAGTCCTCTGGGACGACCGTGACGAACGAGCCGGTGTCAAATTCAATGATGCCGATCTTCTCGGCGCACCCTTCCAGATTGTCATCGGCGATAAGGGTCTTGCCGATGGCTTGATCGAGCTTAAATCCCGGAAAGATAGCGTCAAAGTCAAGCACCCGCCTGCCCAGATACTCAGCCACCTTCTTGATCTGAAGTCGACCGTTGTCCCAACACTCAACCAGGCCTTGTAGGTTTTTAGGATAGAAACCTCAGACAGGGTCAGCCTGAAAACGCCTTTCGCTTGCCTTCCGCCCGGTATCAGCTAGACTGACAATCAACCTTCTCGAACAGGGAAATCCATTCAGAAATGTACTCCCCAAGGAGTCAGAGAAGCGCCTCGCAGTCAGCGGCCCTGAGGATTTCATAGAATGCACGCCAAGCCCATGCCTCAAAACATGCAGGAGCTCCAGCAGAAGGTCGAATTCGCAGAACACGTTAAGCGCATCACGAACCAAATCCATGCCGCCAGCGATTTAGACCAAATTCTGCTCGACCTGCATAAAGATATTCTCAGTCTGTTCGATGCGGAAGATCTGACTCTGTTCGCCTTCGACTCAGAAAAGAAAGAGATTTTCTCAAAGGTCCCGCATATCGATACCGTCGAGGAAGTTCGTATTCCCATCACCGAGCAAAGCCTCGCGGGATTTTGCGCCAAATACCTCCGTCCGGTTAATATTCTCGATGCCTACAACGTTGCAGAATTACAGGGCATTCATCCCTCGCTTATTCACGACACCTCCTACGACAAGCGAACCGGATTCAGGACCAAACAGGTCCTGACATATCCGATCGTTGCTGACAACAAATACTTGATGGGGGTCCTGCAGCTGCTTAACAAGAAAAGCGGCGGGCGGTTCACCAGAAAGGACGAAGAGTCCGTCGCAGAAATAGCCAAGGCGCTCGGCATTGCCTTCTTTAATCTGAAAAAGATCACGAAAAAGAACCCCACGAAATTTGATCTGCTCGTCACGAACAACCGCATCACGCAAAATGAACTCGACCATGCCGTTGCCGAAGCACGCAAAAGCATTTCCTCCGACCTGGAAACCATCCTGATCGAGAAGTACAAAGTGCCGAAAGTCGACATCGGGAAATCCTTGGCTCAGTTCCACAAGTGTCCCTATATAGAATACAGTGATCGAACCATCGTCGATGTCGAACTGCTCAAGAATCTCAACGTCGACTACCTCAAGAAAAACCACTGGATGCCCCTCAAACGGGACCGCACCGCAATCGAGATCCTGACAGATGACCCCGGCGATCTGGATCGGGTGGCGGACATCAAGCGAACGTTTCCTGGTCTCAACATCCGGTTCGCCGTCAGCCTTCGCCGCGATATCATCCAATTTCTCAATACCGCCACCGGTCAGGGTGACGCCGGGGGACGAAAATTGGATGAAAATGTGTCCGACATCCTCGGCGAGTTGACCAGCGAAGCTCAAGCTGAGGCCATGGAAGAGGCTTCGGCAGGCGGCGGGCTTGATGAAAACGACAGTGCAATCGTGCGGCTGGGGAACCAAATCATCGCCGACGCTTATCGGCAGGGGGCGTCAGACATTCACGTCGAGCCCTATGGGGACAAGCGGGAAACGCTGGTTCGCTTCCGGGTGGACGGCGACTGTTTCGAGTACATGAAGATTCCGCAGAGCTACCGCCGCGCCATCGTCTCGCGATTAAAGATCATGGCCAATCTCGACATCGCGGAACGGCGCAAACCCCAAGACGGCAAGATCAAATTCAAATTGGGCGGCGACCGGGAAATCGAGTTGCGCGTCGCGACGATTCCGACCGCCGGCTATAACGAAGACGTCGTGATGCGTATCCTGGCAGCCAGTGAACCTTTGCCATTGGAAAAGATGGGATTCTCCGATCGGAATTTGAAAATCCTCAGACAGATTGCCGAGAAACCGTACGGGATTATTCTCTGCGTAGGTCCGACGGGATCAGGAAAAACTACCACCCTCCATTCTGTACTCGGTTCTATCAACACGCCTGACATCAAGATCTGGACTGCCGAAGATCCGGTCGAAATCACTCAATATGGGCTCCGTCAGGTCCAAGTTCAGCCAAAGATCAGTTTCACGTTCGCTGCAGCCATGCGCGCCTTCCTCCGTGCTGATCCTGATGTGATCATGGTTGGTGAGATGCGGGATAAAGAGACAGCCGACATCGGCATCGAAGCCTCACTCACTGGGCACTTAGTCTTGAGCACTCTCCACACCAACAGCGCGGTGGAGACGGTAACCCGGCTGCTCGACATGGGCTGCGACTCCTTCAGTTTTGCCGATGCAATGCTCGGCGTGCTCGCCCAGCGTCTATCCCGACGGGTCTGCAAGGACTGCAAGGAGCAATACGTCGGCAGCAAGGAAGAATACGAAGAACTGCGGCAGGGCTACGGTCCCGAATACTGGGACAAACTTGGTATCAAGCAAGACAATTCGTTCCGCTTGGCGCGCGGAAAGGGCTGCGAGACCTGCAACCGTTCAGGGTACAAGGGCCGGGTCGCGTTGCATGAACTCTTAGAGGGGACCGATCGGATGAAGAAGCTGGTCCAATCCAAGGCCCGGACGGAAGAGATCCTGAAGGTCGCGCTGGAAGAAGGCATGACGACTCTCGTTCAGGACGGCATCCTAAAGGTGCTTCAGGGCCACACGACCTACAAGGAAGTGAAAGCCGTCGCGATCAAGTAACCCCCCCCCACAGGAAATCCTTTACAGGCCGTTCCCCATCGGGCTGAGGATGGCGTGCACCTGTGCAGCACAATCCTCCGATGACAATACGCTTTCGGTATGGCTATGCTGTGAGCTGGGTGGAAGAGGTCTGCGTAAGGTATTTACGGAGTCGCGTTTCCGCAGTGCGGGATAGGATTGCGAATTCCAACCCAAAGGTTTGGTCATTCCCCCATCGGACAGTCGCATCGGCATTCATGGTCGAAATTTGATTGGGCAGCCGCAGACTGACAGCCAGCTGATCACCCGGTGTCATGGTGACAGCGCTCATCACTCTCGCACCCTTTAGGGATACATCCAGAACCACACCGAGGCCCTCGCGATCAGCAGAAAGCCAGCGGACTAATCCAGTCCTTGAAAACACACAGACAAATGGGGCGAGGATGCGCAAACGCGGATGTTGTCGCAGTTCACTCTGCATAGGTTCGTGAGTAGATCGCATTTCCCATTACCAGATGTATCAGCCCTGTACCATACGCTAGCTTCATCAGTTCACGAACATATTTTCGAAAAGTTGTCACCGGCTGCTGCCAATCCCGTCACCGCTACCCTTGGCACGAGCCGAACTTGCGAGGGTGCCGAAAGATACCCCCTGTCCGCCTTCCCGTGCGCAGGGTCTGTCGGTTCCTTGATATACTGACCGATTGTGGTGGTACCCCCCCTTAGGGGAGTAGAAATTTCTGAGATTGGAGGCCATGATATGCGGCGCTGTCCGGGCAAACAGCATTATCCGATCCGTGTCGAACCTGAATGGGAGGACAATAATGTGGAGGAGACGTTCGGTTGTCATCACCTTGTCCCTAGCGATCGTCTATGGGGGGCTTGCTCCAACCGTATCCAGTTCGGACACAGAAAGTGAGAGCATTGAAACCGGCCGCCTCATCGCCATCCTCTTGGACTCTGGTCGAACCACCATCGCTCTGAACCAGTCTCTGATTAATGACAAAACCCGAGGCGACAAAGGCTTTACCCCTGACGTGTTCGAACGGCAATTGTTCGCAGTCTATCGCGAGCGAACCGGGATTGATCTCGCCTCCCTGGCGCAGGCCGAGATACCAGAAATGGCGAAACCCCTCTTGAAGCGGTTGGTGGAGGAGAGCAAAAAAACCCTCGCCTCCTACCAAACCGTCATTAATTTAGAGGGGCTCGCGTACAAAGGACTCATCCCAGCCACGTTTGGCACCGAAACCGCGGGACGATTTCAAGTGTGGTCCGGCATCTATCTTAAACAGACCGCACCAACTCACCTCCTGCGCAACCCCAAGAATAAACCGGATGAGTACGAACTCCGAGCACTGGAACGAATAACAAACTCCGGTCCCCCCCCGCAAAATGACGCGACCATCAGCGAGACGATCGATCACGAGAAAACGGTTCGTGTCATTCTCCCTTTGTACTATAGCAAGGCGTGCCTCAGCTGCCACGGGGAACCAAAGGGCGAACGCGATATCACCGGCTATCCTCGAGAGGGAGGACGAGAGGGAGAGCTAGGTGGAGCGATCAGCGTCAAACTACCTCTTCAATAACGCCGAGCCTCGGACAAGAGCGACATCTGGGAAGCCGAGGCAAGGTACTTTCGCAGACGGCTCTGGGTTACGGGAGACAGTCTCCTGAAGGCCAGACCGTAAAAGCTATCTTTCGTCCACTGGACGGTCGCCACAGCAATTTCGGCCGAGGCAATCTGCTTCGGGAGGCGGAGACTCAGGGCCACCTCCTCTCCAGGTTTGATCGCAGCTTCGGTGCTTACCCGCACCCCTCGGAGCGAGAGATCATAAACGACACCGAGGTCAATGCTTGGTCGTGCAAACCACCGTCGTGAAACCACTCGTGACAGCGCACAGACAAATGGCGTGGAAATGCGGACGCGAGGATGTCGGCGGAAATAGTTGAGCGTGCTTGACCGAACTGACGTCCCGTCCATCGCTTGGCCTCGTGGTAGTCATACTCTACACGACGACCGTCACCTGAGAAATCAATTCTGCCGTTTTTGCGCGACAGCGGCCCTCCCAGACAAAGATTCGTCTTCATTTTCTGATGCCATCAGTTCCCATCGTAATAAGACTCACAAAGATGCTTTTGGGGCTTGTTCTCATAGGAATACCAGGTATAATGGTCCTCGGAGTGCCCACAGCCCGACGCTATACTAATAGAGAGTGACGGCATTGCTGCTGGCCAAGGAAAGCACCGCGCGACCACGAAATCCGACATTCCCTCACCGATGACGTCTCGCACACATCCGGTAAGTGAACGGATAGACCCATCGCTAGGAGACAATTCCGTGTCTCAGTCCAATATCCCAACGCTCACGTACACAGATGTTGCCCGCGCGGTCATACGACGCCACCACAAAGGATGGACAGTTCTCTTGTTTGCGTCCGTCGTGCTCAGCGCCGTCGTGGGTGTGCCGCTCTACGGCTATCTCTATCACTACACGTGGCTTGACTGGTCGTTGTTCGGGCTGCTCTATCTCGTGAGCGGCCTCGGAATCACGGTCGGCTACCACCGTCTCATGGCCCATCGCAGCTTTGACTGCCCGAACTGGGTGAAAGCCGCCCTTTTAATCGCCGGAGCCTGGGCACTGCAAAATTCCGCCATTAAGTGGACTGCTGATCATGTCCGCCACCATGTACACTGCGACGATGAGAAAGACCCCTATAATGCACAATTGGGCTTTTGGCATAGTCACTGCGGGTGGCTTTTGACCCCGGACCTCCACGCTGATACGAAATATGCCTCGCGCGTGGCAATTGACCCGGTTGCCATCTGGCAGCACCGGAACTACGCGGTCCTGGTACTCAGTGGGCTCGCTGGGACGTTTGTGATCGGGTTTCTGTATAACGGCATCATGGGGGGAATCGGGTGCTTTCTCCTCGCCGGCGTCGGTCGCACGTTCGCAGTGCTCAATTCGACATTCTGCATCAACTCCATCTGTCATCTGTGGGGACACCAACCGCATAGTACTGCGGATTCCAGTCGTGACAGTTGGTGGGTCTCACTGATCACGTTCGGCGAGGGGTACCATAACTACCACCACGCCTATCCAACGGACTATCGAAACGGCCCGCGCTGGTATGACTTCGACCCTTCCAAATGGGTGATCCGAGCACTCTACTCACTCGGCCTGGCGAATGATCTGCGCACCGCCAATTTCGCTGCGACAACCTCCGTCAGGCAGTCCCCGTCTACTCTCTAGCCCACTAATCAGGCGCAGCCGCCACCGAGAATGTTTCTCCAAGCCGATGATTCGCCTCGCCGTGCGCCCCCTTGACCAGGGTTTCTATCGAGGCGTAGAGTGAACTCACGTCAACAACCGCCTCGCTCGGAGGTGAGGCCATGGTCCTCCGTGGAGAACAGATCCAACGGTGTGGGCCTGGCAAGTGTAAGCCTCTCTCCCATTACCCTTTTATCAAGCACAGAGCCGAGTTGCATCCGGACAGTGTTCGCACTTTCCCATGGTCAGATCTGTGCGCGCCAAGCTGTCTTTCATTGCCCGAACTCGTTTCATGCGGCCTAAACGTGGGCTCGCACGGCACACGCCCTACTGACCAGCTGTCCTTGGATTGAAAGGAGGTCGTTATGTCGTACCGCTACAATGCCACCGACATCATCGTAGGTGTCGGAACGTCTGCGATCGTATTCGGAGCGCTGCTGTTTTTTCTCGTCGCCAATGGAACCATCGAAGCCGCGCTCCCGCAACCTACCCCCATGGAGTCCTCCACCACAATTGAGGCAGGGATGACTTGGCTCCAGCCGGCCGTCGGCCAAGCCATTGTCGAGCAAGCACTCTATGAACGGCGCGGCAATCA
Organism: Nitrospiraceae bacterium; assembly: GCA_035623075.1. Lineage (NCBI taxonomy): Bacteria > Pseudomonadati > Nitrospirota > Nitrospiria > Nitrospirales > Nitrospiraceae > Nitrospiraceae bacterium. Next base: position 100,850 of record DASPUC010000005.1, read on the forward strand.
GGCAATGGCAGAAGCCGCTTCTGAATGGAACCGCGCGACCTTGGCTCACCACGAGTTCCAATCTCTGTCAGGGGACCCCTTCGGCGCTGTGATGCACCGGGCTATGACAGTTCCTGCTGAACATCAGGCTCGTGTTCAAGGTGTCCTGGGACGGACCATTGTGAACTTTACTCAACGTGGTATTCGGAATGGGGCACTTTCAGCCGATCAGTACCTATCAGATTTCAACACCAGTATGATTCGTGCGACAGAAGCCAGAGGGCAGGAACTTGACCGGGATTTTTCCTCGAATTGGCAGGCAATCCTAGGTCGTGACATTGTGTGGGCGTTCCAGAGCTACACCAGTCGGGCTGACGGCATCCAAGAGCGATTGGGGGCGGCGTTGCTGCACGTGATACAAGCCCGACAATCGCTGGAAGAAGGCATGGCTGTCCAGCAACCTCAGATGGGGAGCTTAGTGGTGGCAGCCATTCGAACCGAAGATTTGATAGGGCGCTTGACCCTGCTCGAGGCAATCGAGTCACTACCTGAAACTGCCCCGGTGCCCTCTACCAAGCAGGCGTCCTGGCCGGAGATGCCGATCGGATTCCTGATCGCAGCCGGTTTCATGCTCGTGGTCGTCTTTTTCGGAGGGCTTTCGATGACAGCTCGAAGCCGAGAAGCAAAGGACGTTGCCACGATGCAGCGCCATTCAACCAAGTGGGTATATCGCATGGCAGCGTGAATGAATACGAATCAACAAGGCCGAGGACGGGTATCGCCGAGAGGAGCGCATGTCATTGGGATATTGGGGAATCGTGACGGGGCTCGTGGCATTGGTGGCGACCCTCTTCATCTGTTTGGAGTTGGTATACTCCGACTCCAAGACATCTCCCGACACATCGCCGCCTTTAAAGGACCGACCAGGTGAGATGTCGAGAGGGAACGCCACCGACCGTCGGCTGGCGGCGTAAGAATCGCCAGTCCCGGCACGATACGGGGTTGATGTAATAGGAGGAGCCTATGGTCGAGATCATCGGTCTCGCAATGACCGGTGCGCTCGTTTGGTTGTTGGTCTCGGTCATGGCCGGAGAGAGCAATGCGGCACGGCGACGGATCGAGTCGATTCACAAGACCACTTAGCCCGTCGAAGCCGACCTGAAGCCTGCACAGCGAGCAGCCTAAGAAACGACCAGCAAGGCAAGTTCCCGGCAAGATAGGCCTACCCCATGCAAGTGGAGGCAGCGCGTGAGACGAGCGCGCATACCTCTGTGATATTCCGACATATGCCAATGCGACGGCAAGCACGAGGGCACCGAGAGCCATCGTATGACCATCCGTGTCGCCTCTGCCTGCGCAACCTGCAGGACCAGAAGCAACTGCACGAGCACTGCCTGAAGATTTTTGCCAGGTGTACGGTGTCTCGCCCCCAACAGCCCACGATAAAAATACAAACCACACACGAAACCGTTGCCAAAAGGCCCTATTGCCCTGCTTCTTTGACCTTGTCAGCCGTCCGTTCTGCGTTTTTCTCCAGCGTCCCTTCCACTCCTCGAGCCTCGTCCATCGGCGTCTTGATGGCGTCGACGGCCTGCTGTGCCGCTCGATCCACGGTTGACGTTGGCTGAGGAGGCTGGGCTTTTTCAGCGGGAGTCTCCCGTTGGCACCCAAGCATTCCGGCAATGAGAACCAGATAGACGAGTAGAAGGACATGAGACGATCGTGTAGTCATAAGCACCTCCCTTGCACACGGCTCCATCCGTATATTGCCACAAGCACCACGACATGATTCAGGTACCTCAGGACAGTAGCCTATCCCGATTTCTTCACTGGCTCACGGCTCAGCGCCTGGATCTCGGCTGCAACCCGCAATCCACTTTCCACCGCTCCGTTCATGTATCCTTGCCATTGCAGGCTGGTCTGTTCACCGGCGAAGAGAATACGTCCACAAGGCCGAGCCAGCCACGCGCGTAGCGTCGGATCAAACCTTGGCCCGAAGACTGCGTAGCCTCCCTGCACCCAGGGATTTTTCTCCCACGTGACGGAACGCATCGCGACCAAATTCCTTCGCCGCTTGCCGAGCCAGTCGAGCGCTCGCACGAGACCCGCCGTCCCGGAACCCGATAGAAGCCTACGAGTAGCCTCACTCGTTGTGCCTCCGGCCATGAGGCATAAAATCCCTGCCCTCCCCTTCTGCTGTTCGTTCGCATCCCATACAGCACCGATCGGCAGGTTCGTGCCATAGGCTAATCGCTGATTCGGTTTTTTCCAGAAGCGGCGATCAAACTGCAGCAGCGTTTTGGTCACCGGTCCGTAGGCTAATGTCGAGATGGCAGCAGCCTGTTCACGAGGCAAGGGGGGACGGATATCCAGCATCCGTACCCTCGTGGCCGGCAGCGCGAGAACGAGAAAGTCGGATCGGAGCCATGTTTCGTGATCGCCGGAACGGAAACGCACACGAACTGTGGTGTTCGACTGGGATACCGCCAGCGCTTCATGCCGAAGCAGAAGCCGGTCGCACAGGATCGAGGCGAGTGCTTCTGGCAGCCGATCGTTTCCACCAGCGATCCGATACATGCCTCCCTTTCCAGGACTGCCGGATGCCACCTGATCAACCAAACTGAGCAACGACAGGTTGCCCGGGTCGGCCAGAAAAAAACCACGCAGCCCAACGAGCATCTCGCGCACTTCCGCCGGCAACGACGTCCCTTGCATCCAGTCGGCCACGGACATGGAACCCAATTCCTTCGCAACCGCTCCATCCCATCGCTGCTCGCTCAGCCGGTAGGCGCGAATCAGGGGAGCCAGATGATGCGTCAGCCTTTTCCAAATGCCACCTCCTGGGGCAGCTCGCCGGACCTTCCCATCGGACGACAGCACAAAGGAAAAACCTGCACGTAACACGGGAACGAGCTTCAGATTGAAATTGTGAACCAATCGACAAACCTCTTCGTGCGCTTCGTCGATAAAATCGGCGCCCGCTTCGGCATGCTGTCCTTCGACAAACCCGTCCCTGATCGTCAAGACCCTTCCGCCGACCCGGCCCTGCCCTTCCAGCACCGTCACGGCTGCACCCTGCCTCTGCAGCTCCACGGCTGCCGTCAACCCGGCCAGACCAGCTCCGACCACGACGACGGACTTCCCACGGAGCGATCGAGTCATGGCCTCAGCTTAACAGGTGGCGAAAGACTCGCACTAGATGTGGCGTGGAAAACCGATCTCAATGACATGTATGCCGGAAGTTGTCGCGATGCAGTTTCGGCATGTCGGCACAGGCATTTTCCCCTGCTAAGCGATCACCGACCATACCGAGGGACCGACTAGTCGGCGACAGAAACACTTGTGTCACGAACGCCACGCACTGGCTCTCGTCAGCCACTGCCGTTGAAACCAGTAGCATGCCCTTACTGTCTCCACTCTCGGTTAGTGAGATTTGAGAGAAGCTATGTCGATAGAGAAGCGGTATTTCACATCGGACTTGAGCAGTCTATCGTAGGCTTCGTTGACCTTCTGGATGGGAATAACTTCGACATCGGCAGTGATGTTGTGTTTGCCGCAAAAGTCGAGCATTTCCTGGGTTTCTGGGATCCCACCGATGGGTGAGCCGGAGAGGCTGCGACGTTTGGACAGAAGGCTGAAGGCAGCGACGGGAAGAGGGTGCTCAGGCGCGCCCACGAGCGTGATGTTGCCGTCGCGACCAAGCAGGTTGATATAGGCGTTGATGTCGTGCTCGGCGGAAACGGCATCGAGGATGAAGTCAAAACTGTCGGTTTGCTTCTTCATCTCGCTGGCATCGCGGGACACCACGATTTCGTGCGCACCAAGGCGGAGCGCGTCTTCCTTCTTGTTCGGTGACGTCGTGAAGACCACGACGTGGGCTCCGAGCGCTCGAGCGAACTTGACCCCCATGTGGCCCAGCCCGCCAAGCCCGACCACGCCGACTTTCTTGCCTTTGGTGACGCCCCAGTGGCGCATCGGCGAATACGTCGTGATCCCGGCGCAAAGCAGCGGCGCGACCCCGGCCAGGTTGAGATTGGAGGGGACTCGCAGCACGAAGCGTTCATCGACCACGATGCTGTCGGAGTAGCCACCGTAGGTGACGCGGCCGAGGTGTTTGTCCGGGGAGTTGTAGGTGAGCGTCAGATTCGGACAGAACTGCTCAAGGCCGGCCTGGCACTCGCGGCAGGTGCGATCGGAATCGACCACGCAGCCGACCGCGGCGAGGTCTCCTGGCTTGAACTTCTTGATTGAAGAGCCGACCCTCGTCACACGGCCGACGATCTCATGGCCTGGGACGCAGGGGTAGACCGTTGGCATGACGCTCTTCCACTCATTGCGGACCTGATGGAGATCGGAGTGGCAGATGCCGCAGAAGAGGATCTCGATCTGTACGTCGTGTTCGGTCGGATCACGCCTCGTGATCGTCGTGGGCGCCATCGATGAGGTCGCACTGGCAGCGGAGTAAGCCTTCGCGTTGTACATGGATGTATGCTCCTCTATGCGATAGGTGAGTATCATCGCCCACCGGAGAGGATAATTCTCGCTTTAGCTGTCCGGCGAGTCAATGGCACCGCGCGAATATTCGGCATCTACCTTTCCCTCGATCTTCACCTCCATCCTCAGCGACAGCTTGATCCAGCCCCCGAGAACTACGACAGGCCGGTCCCTTCTTTATGCTGCTTGCCCACCAAGACAACTATAACGACCTCTAACTGACTTCTATGAGTCACGACGCTATCCGGCGTTCCTCGGACTCGACAACTCGCGTACGAGCACATTGAGATCCTGACTCATGAGGTCGATATGGGCGGCGAGCAAGTCCAGCATCGCCGCTCGCGCGCGCAATTCTTCAACCGTATAGGACCCGCCTGGACTGAAGAGCAGCGCGAGACGCCTCTGTTCGTCTTTCGACCCTGGCTCTCCCAAACGGCCGGTTCTGCGCCATTCAGACACCACCGCTTCCCGCAACGAATTGGGCAAGGGAGGGTCACTGGGTGAATTTAAATATCGCCACACCGAGTCGGGAAAGAGCGTGGATTGTGGTGGCGCGCTCCACACCTCCTGCAGCAGATTCCGGCGATGCCGGAAGTCATGACGGGTTTCATAGAACATCGCCGCCGACCCAAACGCGGTTTCCAACACACCGCCGGCGATGGCGCCGGCAGCAGCCGCGGTATCTTGGTTCGCGAGGTTGAGCGCACCGGAGAGTATGCCGACCAAGGCCCCGCCGAGAATGGCAAAAATCGTAAGTTGCATGATCCTTCTGTCTCGTTGCTCTTCGAGGTGATCCCCGAGTTGGTCAGCCCGTTCTCGTTCACACTTTCTTCAAGGGGTCGGCAGCTTCCAGATAGCCGGTAATTTCCTTTTGTAACCCTTTCGCCTCTTTGAGCCGTTCCTCCAAGGTGGGAACAAATCTGCTCAGTACGGTTAGGCCAAGCATATCGCTAATGATTTCGCTGATGTCGCTGTCTTTGCCCGTGATGAACCCAAGCCGATGATCCTGCAAGACAACGCCGCAACCTTCCAAGCCGCCAGGCTTCACCCTCAACTCCTCAACGATGCGTGCCTGAGCATCCTGCCCGCTGAGGATTTTGCTGTCCACTTCCAGAGTCAGTTCCGTGTCGAGATCAGCCCGTGCGCCTCGGTATAAGCGTTTGACCGTCATACAACGGCCAGCGTCGTCGACCAAGTCGATCTGGCAAAACTGTTCGGCATCCGTCCCAGCATGCTTATTCGACATGCGGAAGGATTGGCGACTGATACGAGGAAGATTCGGGATATTGCCTGTCAGCCCCCACAACAGGGCCATTGTCAATGACGTCTTGCCTGTGTGATTCGGGGCTTCGATGACTTGGATTCCTGGTTGAAAGCGCTGCTCCCTGAGCCCCTGAAACCCGAGAAGGTTTTTTAGCTGCAACTTCTGCAGATGCCACGCACTCATTTTGCCCCCTCCTTCTTCAATGCCTCGAATCGGGCTCTCACGCCGGAGAGCTTTTCCAGGAGAGTCATGTCAACTGCTCTGGCTGGATCGTCTCCGCCAGATTCGTAAGCTCGTTGAATGTCCCTTACTAATTGCGCGGCAGTCTTTGGCAGCGTCTCACTTATTTTCTTCCATTCGATTCCCATTTGTATCCTCCCGAGAAATCTGGCGGGCAGTCGTGGCGGGATGATAGCATCAAGACCAGCATAGGTCATGCATAGTGGGGACAAGCTACTTTCCTAAACCGCGCGTGTCAACTCTAAGACTCGCTTGCTTAGCCAGTCTGCTGCAATAGAGACTAGCCACTGCCCTCCTCACTCGGCGCCGCTATTGCTTAATCAGGTCCTGGCTCGCGCAGTTCCGTTCAAGCGTAGCTTCCAACGGAATGAGTACCACACTCTCCTCTAACGCTGCCTTGTAAGTCCAAATGCCCGATTGTGGAAAGATCAGATAGCCGCAACCATTTCCCGGATGTCGGTGTGCCGTGGTTGAGCGCACCTCACACCGTGGCGCGGGGACCCACCGAGACTCGGTCGGGTAGGAAAGCTGGAACTGACCGAAGCACTGCGATCGCAGGATCGCAGCTGAAGGAATTCCAGAAGGCTTCCGCCCGCCGAGTCCGAAAGGGTCGCTCCGAAAGGTGTGGGAGCAGCTGAGCCTCGTCACACCGGCATCTCAATCAGAAAAGAAAA